>JAVBNI010000101.1:0-2532 GCA_031551645.1 Bacteroidales bacterium
TTTCATCATTTTATTCATTATCAGAGTTCAAATATTCTGCGATTACATCACCATGACAAGGATAGGGCTTGCAAAAACAGCCCAAAACCTTACCTTTCAATTCAAGAACCCTTTTTTTGAATTCAGGATCGGTCTTTATCCGGTTATAGAAATACACCCGGTATTTTTCTATGGTAGCCCCTCGCGGTTCTCCTTTAGACAGTTTGAATGGATTACCAAAGTACCCGCTTTGACTCTTTCCGGCTCTTCCGATATAGACATCGTAAGATTCTTGCTTCAGATTTACTACTCTTGTTTTCATGATTAAAAAAAGTTTTACCGTCCATACGGACATTGATTAATTATTGGCTTTTCAAAATGGAGTGCTCCTGTATGCAAGACTTTTGGTGAAAATACCACCCGAGCGCAGCGAGGTGTGGAGATTTTCGCCAGAACCCCGAAGGGGCTTGGCCTTGCAGACAGATAGAGCACTCCATTACTTTTGCCAATCAATTAATCAATGTTCTGTACGTTCTATAAATCAAAAATCCCACATAACGGGCTGTTACATGGGATATTGGTATGTGTAAAATCTAATTGTAAGGAAAGAGGAACTTCGATTTATGTGAATGACAAACTGTTAATGGTCTTATTGGTCTGTTAATGCAACCGTTAATCCTTCATTTTCTTTGATGACTTTACCATCACGGATAATTTGGATTTTAACCATGGCGGTATTATCATCAAGGGCGCCGGCTGAGATGGTAGCATATCCTTTATCAATTTTGGCTTCTTTGCTCCATCCGCTTTGTACGTTATTTGACACAACGCTGCCATTATCATAATAAGCAACTACGATAGTAGCAGCTTCCGATGTCACTTTATAGGTAACATAATACGGATAAGTGTCATTATCTGATTTGCTGCACGAAGCTAAAACAAGCATAAAAATGCTTACAAGGAATAATTTAAGAGTTTTCATTTTTGATTTTTTTTAATGGTTAAATACAAACTTACGACGAAACTGTAAGTCATTGATAACTAAAATTTATTTGCGGTTTTTAATATTGAAAAATAACATCTAAAAAATAGATATTCAATAAGATAATTGAATGAATTTGCGTATTGATACCAAGCGCAACAAATACAGATTGCTTATTATTGTTTTCTTAGTTTTGGGCTTGTTTACACAAAAATTCGTTTAGATCCTTATGGTCACTATAAAAATCTGAAAGGTTGATCACATGTTGATGTCCTTTCTCGATTTCCTTTAGTGTTCGCCTTCCCGGTTCATCATTATCAAGGCAACATCTGATCCGGTCATGTTTTTTTAAGAAATTACCTGCTTTATCCAGGTGAACGACAGAGTTTAAAACCACAGTATCCGTATCGGGCAACCATATTTTTTGCATGGTTAAATAAGAAAGGTAGTCCATGAACCCTTCGAAAATGAGGCAATCATTGGTACCCGGATCAAAAGTCGTTATGGCCTTAGGTGATACACTGCCTTTAAAATACCTGTTACGCAGCTCGTAACCGTTCAAATCGTTCCTAAATCCCACAGCAAAAAAATTCTTGTCATTAACTGAATAATGAACTTCAACACATTGAAATTTGGCTGTATCAATGCAAATTTTCCGTTCTGAAAGATAACTGATCAGCGCTTGATGGGTAAGCGGTAATATATCCTTTACCAGAATAGAACTCGCACTTTTCTTCGGTATTTGTTCAAAGGGAACAGTGTATATATCCTTGTTTTCCACCTTTTTTGCAGCCTCCGGGAAGGTGCAGTTGTTCAACTTCATTATAAGGTCTATCAATGTGCCGCCTTCTCCTAAACCAAAATCGACCCAAAGATTTTTTCGAAAATCTACTTTAAAACTCGGAACTGTTTCAGGCCGAAAGGGAGAAAAATACATACCGTAGTAAGCTTTCACTTTAGCCGGGTTGATATTTGAACGGGCCAGGTATTCCTTGATACTCATGCTGTTTAGTTCGCTCGATGTCATCATTATCATATATTGGTAAACCCCTGAAAGTCGTAACCATCAGGGGTATTTATCGCACGATACATGTTATGCTGCAATTTCTTCAATCTCAGACAAAACCGGTTGATCGTCTTCAAACATCTGTTCCATACCCAGTTGATTGAAAATATATCTGACGGCTTTGGTGCTGTCGCTTAGCACATAAATCAGATATTCCGGTGATTCTTCGAGTTTTGAAAGCCAGCTTTTCAAATATGCTGCATTTTCATCACAGATGGTAGAGCCGAAACCCAGAAAGTAACTGCAAAGCGCTGCCGAAAGCTCTGCAACCAGTTCTTCGCGACAATAGTTTTCATCTCCATGTTCTTTTGCTTCCGGACGGTTCAGCCTGTTCGGGCCTTTGGTTGAATGTGTCATTTCATGTAATATGGTTGCATAGAATGATTCACCGTCTTTAAATTGTTTTTTTTCGGGACAAACTATATGATCATCGGTGCCGGAGTAATATGCCTTATTTGTTAATCTCAGGATAATCTCACAAATCCATTTTTTTTCTTCCAGCATG
>JAVBNI010000147.1:0-2723 GCA_031551645.1 Bacteroidales bacterium
GTCGGGCAATAGGGTTCCAGGAGCTTTTTAGCTTCCGTCAACAGGCTTTTCTCCTGTCCGATAACGTCCTGTGGGACAGACTGCGAATGGCGGTTTTCCATGTGTGTTAAATATTAAATGATTAATAAAGATTACTTTTCCCTGCTTCAACAGGTGGAAACAAATATAGGTAATCATTTTTATATTTTTTCAATAAAATAAAACAAAAATTGATCTATGAACAACTTTTTTTATCATCTGAAAATCACACTTCGTAATCTTCGACGCGGCGGTATCTACTCCGTCATCAATATCGGCGGTTTGGCCATTGGTATGGCGGCTACTATGTTCATTATGTTGTGGGTATATCATCAATGGAGCTACGACCGTTTTCACGAAAAAGAAAAGCAATTATACAGTGTATGGAATCATCACGCTACAAATGGCATTTTTGAGTACACATCCAGGAAACTCGGGCCTGCATTAGTTGAAGATTATAAGGATATTGCCAACATGACACGGTTTGAAGCATGGCCGCATCTGATTACATATGGAGATAAAAAAATCAATATGGAAACGGCCATAGCCGATCCGGGGTTTCTTACTATGTTCAATTTCCCGTTATTAGAAGGCGATAAGAATACCGCTCTGAATAACTCACACGCTGTCATATTGACCAAAGATGTAGCCATACGGTTATTCGGTGAGGAAGATCCAATAGGCAAAGATGTTATCGTACAAAACAGGTATCCGGCAACGGTAACAGCTGTGATAGCCGATTTACCGGCAAACACGGGATTCAAGTTCAAGGCAATATTGTCTTACCTGTCATTCAAAGAAACCATCGGATACAACGAAAGCTGGAGCAATAATTCCACGATCACATATGTGGAATTGCAACCTGGCGCCGACGCGACAACTGTTAATTCTGCCATCAAAGATGTTGTCAAACGTTACACGGATGACAATAACTTTCCCGAAACCTTCCTATATCCCATTACCAAATGGCATTTATATTCCAAAGTTGAAAACGAAAAAGCTGCAAGCGGACTTATCGGGACTGTCCGGCTGTTCGGTCTTATCGGCCTGTTGATATTGGTCATTGCATGTATCAATTTCATGAACCTGAGCACAGCCCGTAGCGCCAAACGTGGTCGCGAAGTGGGAGTCCAAAAGGTAATTGGCGCCCGCCGGATAACCTTAATCAGACAGTTCCTGGGAGAATCATTATTGACGGCTGCAATCGCTTCTATATTTGCCTTAGTCATAGTGAGTATTTGCTTGCCATTTTTTAACACTGTCATGGGTGAATATTTATATTTGGACTTCGGGAATATCGGTCTGTGGGTAGCATTGTTGGTATTTATATTGTTTACCGGAATACTTGCAGGCAGCTACCCGGCATTTTATCTGTCATCGTTTCTTCCGGTCAAAGTATTGAAAGGTGTTTTCAAAAACGGCAGTAGTCTTGTAACATCGCGAAAGGTTCTGATCGTGACACAATTTACTTTTGCCATCATGTTGATCCTCTCCACAGTGGTCATACACCGTCAGATCCGGTATGCGCAGGACCGTAATACGGGATACAATAAGGATCAACTGATTTATGTGGAGCTTAATGAGCAAATGGAAAAGAATAAGGAATTAATCCGGAATGAATTACTGGGTACAGGAGCAGCCGTTTCGGTAACCCGTACCACATCTCCCATGACCGGCAGACGGAGCAGTACCTGGGGGATTGATTGGCAAGGAAAGGATCCGGAAGACCGTACTACCTTTAATTGTTTGTACGTGGATTCCGGATGGACAGAAACTACAGGAACGATTATCCTGCAAGGCCGTGACATTGACCCCTACACTTATGCTACGGACTCAACCGCATTCCTGCTCAATGAAACAGCAGTAAAACATATGGGCTTCGGCGAACCGATCGGGCAAGTTCTCCGGGATGGCGGCAAGGACTGGCATGTGATCGGCGTGGTGAAAGATTTTGTGATAGAATCGCCCTATGACCCGATAAAACCGATGGTAGTGGGCGGGCCTGCAGGGTGGCTTACAGTTATGCATATTAAATTGAATGGAGCCAATCGTATGGCTGACAACCTGGCTCAAGCCGAACAAACCTTCAAGACTTACAATCCGGATTTTCCGTTTGAATATACATTTGTAGATGAGTCTTATGCCCAAAAGTTTGCTGAAGAGCAACGCATCAATACATTAATTGCATGGTTTACAGGGCTTGCAGTATTCATCTCATGTCTCGGACTGTTCGGTCTCTCAGCCTACATGGCCGAAAACCGCCGCAAGGAAATTGGCATCCGCAAGGTGTTGGGGGCTTCAGTATTGAATATTACATCACTACTGTCTAAAGAATTTTTAATCCTGGTAATGATATCGTTGGCTATTGCCGTCCCCGTATCGTGGTGGCTCATGAACCAATGGTTAAGCGGATATGCTTATCGCACCAATATGCCGTGGTGGCTATTTACGACCGTGGGAGTCCTCACTATCGGCATAGCTTTGTTTACAGTAAGCTGGCAAGCGATTAAAGCCGCTACCACCAATCCTGCAAAAATCATCAAGAGCGAATAACTGAATAATTGAGTAAGGAACGCGAACAAAATAATTTTCCCAATTCAAGCAGATATTCGATAATTCAGTTCAGGTATCTTAGGATGTGGGCTTATGTTTTGATAATCAATTTCTTTCTTGTCAATTTTTTGCCCTGTTTGATAATATTTCAA
>JAVBNI010000097.1:0-31739 GCA_031551645.1 Bacteroidales bacterium
TGGGGAACCCCCATTATTTATATGTTACATATTTAATGTTTTTGCAGCATTTAACAAGGGATTATCATGTCTTTTTTTATGGTAATCTATTTTATATCAAATAGTAAATGAAAAATCCTTAACTAAACGACATTGAATTGACAATTGAAAATTGACAATTGAAAATGAGCACAATATGCATTAAATCAATATTATGCAGCAAAAAAAGAAGTCAACTATTTATCATCGAGTACTTATAATGCTATTGCAGCGTCGAATACGACTTATAGCTTTGATTAAGTACATGACAAAAATATTTAAAAGGCTTGAAAAGCCCGATTTTCATAACCGCAGGTCAACGACCTGCAGAGAAGGCAACAGACAATTATTGCCTGCAAGGCAAGACATATAGAACAAGAATACGTCTTGCCTTACAGGCAATGGCTATGTTAGTTGTCAACCCACAAGTTGCGCTTCGCTTACTTGCGGTTATGAAAATCTCGCCTTTCAGGCATAGAATAAGGAATGTCTAAATTTTGTCATGTCCTAAGAGCTTTGAAAATGTTAGACTTTCCCGGATTAAAGCATGAATATTCGACGTTGGAACCTGTGGGGGCATACCTCCTCCACAGGAAAGAATAAAACGCGTTTTATCTTGCAATTCTTCCAGCAAAGTTGCAGTTGCACGCCTTACATCTTCAGGAGTGCCCAAAGCCAGGACATCGCGGGGTGGAATATTACCCAATACTGTAAGCCGGTTACCGGTTACTTTCTTGATGTCGTTGACAGTCATTTGTATTCCGGGATTAAACAAGTTGACGCCCATGTCCGGGTAATGTTTCACAGAAGCCCTGAAATCGGCGTCATTATGGAATAACTTGATATTCACCGGTGCAGCATCATATATTTCCTTGATGTAAGGAAACCCGAAAGTCAAAAAATCTCCTTCACTGATAAATCCAACGATATCGTCCAACATCATGATTCCGTCGATTGATGGAAATGTATGCCGCTGGATTTCATGCCATTTTTTAAGAAAATCAGTGATGATTCGCATCATCCTGTGTACCCGTTCCGGGTCCATCACAATGGCCATCATCAGTTCGGTGGCTCCCATCAAAAAGGAGGCGATATTGAGCGGTCCGCGCGATACGGAAAAACGGATCCGGTGACCAAGAGACTCGATAGCTGGTTGGGTCTTCACCAAACGGTTGAGCATGAATGGCAACCACCCGTCGGTTTCGGGATCGGGAATTTCCATATCGTCAATATCTTCAATTTTTTTAATAGTTTTATTGGCAAACGGGAATTCATTTTTCCAAAAAGTACATTTAGCCCCGAAAGCCGATGGTTCGGTACACATTCCGTATTCGCTCCAAAAGCCGGGAAAAAACATCACATCGGGAAAGGCTTCAATCGCTGCTATGTTGGCCTTGAGCCACAAATCATCATTCGAGAAATAATCGATCAGGCTGATACCGTACCAATTAGGCAACCACGGACTATCAATAATAAAGCCTACAGGTACGTCAGACTGTGGTATCCCTTCTATCACAGAATTAAGAGAATTCCATTGTGCGTCGGTCATAATTGTTTTGCTTAAAAATAAGTATACTTAAACTATTAGATTAAATAATGTATTTTAAATTATTTATATATAATATTATATATTAAAACAAAATATTTAAATATCATTTATTCTGATCATACAAAAATGCATTTTATATCAATCAATGAACACTACTTATGCAAAATATTTTGGAAAGTTTCTTGAAACAAACTATTTCCATCAGCAAAGCCAATGATATAATTTGTATATCTTCGCAGAACCAAATGCTATATCAACAAAAATCCGTTCCTATCTGTTAAATTTGTGTCGCCAGTGTTCTATTAACCCAAACGAATGATCCGATTTTTCCTTCATAACCGTCTGATCAGTTATCTCCTGCTGATTGTCCTCATTGTATGGGGGATCGTTGTAGCGCCGTTTAACTGGAACACCGGCTGGCTGCCGCGCAACCCTGTTCCCGTGGATGCTATTCCCGATATCGGGGAAAACCAACAAATCGTAGCAACCGAATGGATGGGGCGTTCGCCGCAAGATATCGACAACCAGATCACCTACCCCCTTACAACTGCTTTAATGGGAATTCCGGGAGTACAGGATATTCGTAGTACTTCCATGTTCGGTATGTCATTTATATATATCATTTTCGAGGAAAACATTGAATTTTACTGGTCGCGCGCCCGGATACTTGAAAAATTAGCCTCTCTCCCACGTGACTTGTTGCCTGTCGGTGTGCAACCTATGCTTGGTCCCGATGCCACGGCGCTTGGCCAAATATTCTGGTATACGCTCGAAGGACGCGATCCTGTAACCGGTAAACCGGCTGGAGGCTGGTCGGGTGAAGAGTTGCGCAGCATACAGGATTTTCAGGTAAAATATGCTCTTTCTGCGGCCAAAGGTGTGGCCGAAGTTGCATCGGTAGGTGGCTTTGTGAAGGAATACCAGGTGGATATCGATCCAGAAGCCATGAAAGCCTATGGCGTGGACATCATGCAGGTGATGAATGCGGTGCAGAAAAGTAATCTGGACATAGGCGCTGAGACTATTGAGTTGAATAAAGTAGAATATTCTATTCGCGGCCTGGGATACATCAAATCGCTGGACGATCTTGACGAAAGTGTGGTAACTCTTCGCGGCGATATTCCTGTACGCATTAAAGATATAGCTGATGTACATTTCGGGCCGGCTACACGGCGCGGCGGATTGGACAAGGGTGGCGCCGAGGCTGTGGGCGCTGTGGTAGCGGCACGGTACGGATCCAACCCTTTGGAGGTTATCAACCATGTTAAGGAAAAGATTACCGAAATCGCGCCGGGTCTACCACAGAAAACATTAACTGACGGCACTGTTTCAAAAGTTACTGTCATACCTTTTTATGATCGTACAGGTCTTATCAAGGAAACTGTCGGCACACTCGAAACCGCACTTACCGACGAAGTGCTCATTTGTATTATTGTCATTATCCTGATCCTGCTTAACCTGAGAGCATCGGTCATCGTGTCGGGTATGTTGCCTGTGGCCGTGCTCGTTACTTTTATCCTGATGCGTTACCTGCATGTGGATGCCAATATCGTGGCCTTGTCGGGAATTGCCATTGCTATCGGGGTAATGGTGGATGTAGGTATCATCTTTGTCGAGAATATTGTCCGACATATGGAACTTCCTGAAAACAAAGATGCACATGGCGAAGAATTGTTGGCCGTCATTTACCGTGCAGTGATGGAAGTACACACCGCCGTGATCACTGCCATGCTCACCACCGTAGTGAGTTTCATACCGGTCTTTTTCATGGAAGCACAGGAAGGCAAAATGTTCCGTCCGCTGGCTTTTACCAAAACTTTCGCTTTAAGTATTTCGCTTGTACTGGGATTAATCATAGTACCTACCCTGGCATATACGATATTTAAGCCTCATCCGGCCTCCAAAGAGAGGAGACGCGTTGCAGGAAATGTATTATGGATACTTACAGGCGTATTGTTAACCATTTTCACAGGCGTTTGGGTGGCGCTCATCTTATCCACGATCGGGATGATCCAATTGTTAAATAATTATTGTACAGAAAGAAATACTAATTCGACTTTTGCGAAGGTGGTTAGCGCACTTGCCTCCCCTTGGGCGAAGTCGGGCGGGGCTCTCCTTTTCACACTTTATTATCTTACCCGTAGCTGGTTACCATTGGGTGCACATGTTTCGATGTTTGGCAACTACCTGTTTACCGGCATATTGGTATGCAGTGTGTTGGCCTTGCTGATGCTGGTGGTTTACGTCTACGAACCGGTATTACGTTGGTGTTTAGCCAATAAAAAGAAATTTCTCGCCATACCGTTAATCACCATATTATTGGGACTAATTATCTGGCGGGGGTGGGATGGTGTTTTCGGTTTTGCTGCCAAGGGATTCGACCGCGTAGGATGGAATATTCGTACGACAACAATATGGAGCGGCCTTGTGCATAGATTTCCGGGCACGGGAAGCGAATTTATGCCGGCGTTCGATGAAGGTTCATTCCTGTTGATGCCCACCAGCATGCCACATACGGGAGTGGAAAAGAATATTGAATATGTAAAGATGCTCGACTTGCAAGTCGAGAACATTCCCGAGGTAGAAATGGCCGTAGGCAAATGGGGACGTGTCAACTCGGCGCTTGATCCGGCCAATATCCAGATGTTCGAAAATGTAATCAATTACAAGCCGGAATATATGCTTGATGAGGACGGCGGGCGGCGGCGATTCAAAGTCGACCGTGAAGGCGCTTTTGTGTTGGCTGACGGCAGTACTTACAAAATGGAACGCGATGGATATCGAAAAATTGATGCTTCGCAACTTATTGCAAGTCGCGACGGTGAATATTTCAGGCAATGGCGGCCTCACATCCGTAAGCCGGACGATATCTGGAACGAAATCGTGAAAGTAACCGCATTACCCGGTCTTACTTCAGCTCCTAAGCTGCAACCGATAGAAACGCGTCTGGTGATGCTTTCCACGGGAATGCGTGCGCCTATGGGCATCAAAGTATACGGTCCCGATCTCGAAAGTATTGAACAGGCATCCATTGAGCTGGAACGATTGATGAAGGAAGCGCCGATGGTAAAACCTTCATCGGTCTTTGCTGAACGGGGTGTGGGAGCGCCTTATTTGCAAATCGAACTCGACCGCCGGGCGATGGCGCGTTATGGTGTTACCGTAGCCGACCTGCAGGAAATGATCTCGGTTGCCGTGGGCGGCATGGAACTTACCCGTACCGTGGAAGGGCGCGAACGATTTCCTGTCCGGGTACGTTATGCCCGCGAACGACGTTCAACACCCGGGGACATTGCACAAATACTGATTCCTTTCGCCATAGGAGCGCAAGTGCCACTCGGGTATCTTGCCGATATTAATTATGTGTCGGGGCCACAGATGATCCGTAGCGAAAATACCTTTCTTACAGGGTATGTGCTTTTCGATAAGGAGCCAGGCAGCGCCGAAGTGGAAGTGGTGCACAATGCACAACATTACCTTAACGAAAAGCTTGATAGTGGCGAATGGCAGCTACCCCACGGCGTTTCTTACAAATTCGCGGGTAATTATGAGCAACAGGAACGGGCAGCTAAACGCCTGATTATCTTGATCCCGATGTGCCTGCTCATTGTTTTCCTGATTCTCTATTTCCAGTTCCGCACAGTCATTGCATCAATGATCCATTTCTCAGGTGTTTTTGTTGCTTTCGCGGGTGGTTTTATCCTGATATGGCTTTACGGGCAAGGCTGGTTCCTGAATTTTTCGGTAGCCGATGTCAGTTTTCGCGATCTTTTCCAGGTACATACCATTAACCTGAGTGTCGCTGTCTGGGTGGGTTTTATCGCTTTGTTCGGTATTGCTACCGATGACGGCGTACTGATGGGTACTTATATCCATCAGGTATTCGAAAACCGTAATCCGCAAACATCACATGAAGTACGGGAAGCTGTAGTGGAAGCCGGAAAAAAACGGGTACGTCCAGCCATGATGACTACTGCCGCCACACTCATCGCCCTGCTACCGGTATTGACCTCGGTAGGAAAAGGGTCGGATATCATGGTACCGATGGCTATTCCTGCTTTTGGCGGCATGACGATACAGATCATGACTATGTTTGTAGTGCCGGTTTTACAATGCATCTGGCGGGAAAAAAGAGCCGGTAACAGTATCAAAATGAAGTAAAGGAAATATAAATAGGCGAGATTAACTTACACAAAAACAATTTGTTCCATTTCGTATTTTTTTGTCATATAGGGCAAAAAACGAACATGAACAAGCATTTAGGCACGACATTTGTAGAATGATAATCCATCTGTTGTATAAAATAGTTAATCACATTTATAAATTTAAAATTGAAAAAAATGAAAGTAGTAAATAAATTATTGATTTTATTGATGTTGGCAGTTCCCTTTGTGGGATGTAGCGACGATGACGATGTGGCTGTGACTGACATTACGCTTAATAAAACTTCTCTCTCATTGGGCGTGGGTGAAACATTTCCCCTTGTGGCTACGGTAGCTCCGGATGATGCTACCGATAAAACTATTATTTGGAAAAGTGTAAATGACGCAGTTGCAACAGTCAGTGACGCTGGCGTTGTAACAGCGGTATCAAAAGGAACAGTTAATATCAGTGCAATGAATGGCGCCGTTACAGCCGTTTGCAGTGTTACAGTTACAGAAGAAGATTATGCCGACATAATTAAAGGATCATATTCCGGTTCGATAACAGTACCTGTAGTACCAGAACCTATAACTGGTGCAATCATCAATGTGAATTACAAATCACAAAATACAGTAACACTTAAGTTAAATCAAACATTAATGACAGGTGTCAAAGTGGATATCGAAGGTGATGTCACTGTAGGTATAGATGGTGACAATTATACAATAACTGGTAAAATTCCATCATTCAAATTGAATGATAACACTATGACCAATGAAGTTTCCGTAGCTGGAACCATAGACAAAAATGGAAATGCAAAAATCGATATTGACCTTACTGTACCTGTAATAGGTGCTCTCAAGGTTGCTTTTGATGGCAAAAAACAATAAAGTATGTTACAATGTCTGTTGAATTCAACAGACATTGTATTTTTTACAAATGCTGACAAATTGTCGGCATTTTTTGTCAATTAACAAACACTAATCAATCGACCATGAAGAATTTCGTTCTTCTTGTTTTTATTATTACCAGCACCATTCATGTATGCGGGCAAACTATTACCGGATATGTCCGTGATGCCGAAACGGACGAAGCCCTGATCGGAGTCAATGTTTTCTACAAGGAAAAAGATAATACGACAGGTGCAGCCACCGACAACCAGGGACATTATGTGATCAAGGTACCCGATGGGGGTACGGTGCTTACTTTCAGCTATATCGGTTATGAAACACAGATACATCCGATGGTTGTGCGCAAAAACCAGACTGTCACATTGGATGTATATATGAAAGCCCAATCGGAAATGATGGAAGAAGTGGTGGTCAGTGCCGGGCGTTTCGACCAGAAACTGAGTGAGATCACGGTTTCCATGGAGATTATCAAACCCGAAAACATAATCAAACAGAATGCCACCGACTTGAGTAAAGTTCTCAACACATTGCCTGGTGTAGATGTCGTAGACAAACAACCATCTATTCGTGGCGGAAGTGGTTGGACTTATGGTGTGGGAAGCCGTAGCCAGGTACTGGTTGATGGCATGTCAATCCTGACGCCGGGCGTAGGTGAAATTAACTGGAACACTGTTCCGATGGAAAACGTAGCACAGGTGGAAGTTCTCAAAGGCGCTTCGTCGGTTCTTTATGGTTCGTCGGCGCTCAACGGACTGATCAATGTACGAACGGCACGTCCGGGCATGGAACCTCAGACCACTATAAATACTTACCTGGGCATATATCTTGATCCGGCCAACAAAGAATATGTATGGTGGGATAAGGATTTCTGGCACGAAGGAAAATTTCCCGTCAAACCTGCTTTGCGGCCGAATCTTCTTTACGGAATACGTAACCCGGTCTATGCTTCCACTGATATTTCGCATACGCGGCGCATTGGTAATTTTGATGTTTCCGGCGGCCTCGATATGTATACCAACGAAGGTTTCCGCCAGGGCGACTACAACCAGCGCATCCGTTTCGGCGGCAACGTCACCTACCATCATCCCAAAGTTTCGGGTCTAAATTATGGTCTGAATTTCAATTATCTGACCAATAATTATGCGGGATTTTTCATCTGGCGTTCGGCCGATGAGCCTTATGTACCATCGGCTATGGCCAACATGAGCCGGCAGGGCAATTCGTTTTATGTTGACCCGTTTTTCAATTATGTAAATCCCGACAAAGGTATCACCCACCGGGTAAAAAGCCGTTTCTACCACAAATCGGACCAGATTTTCTCCAATCCGACCAGTAAATCTATCCTCGATATCGTGAACGCAACCGGTTTCGATATCAACAAGGCGCCGGAACTTTATTCGCTGGTACAGGATCCGATGAGCCTGTTGCCATCAGACTGGTTGATGTATGTACTTAACGGAAATTATGCAGGATTGGTTGATAATGTCGTTGACCAACTGCAACCTTTTTTCCCGACAGCCAAAGCGCCCGATATCGTCGATATGCTTTCCTGGACTATGTCTCGTTTGCCTTTCCCTTCGGACCAGTCGGAGATCATCCCTTGGTTGCTCAACAGCAGCAATCCTAAAAGCAACAACAGCCCGGCAGACGATACATACTCATATTATGTAGACTACCAGTTCGGAAAGAAAATAGGCGAAGCAAATTTCACGGTTGGAACGACCTACGAACATGTCAATATTGACTCGAATGTTACCGGGTCGCACTTAAGTGATAACATTGCATTGTTTCTGCAATACGACCAGAAATTTTTCGACAAGTTGAACCTGTCACTCGGAATGCGTGCGGAATATTACCGTGTCGATTCGCTCAAAAAGGAAGCCGAAACTAATATCTTCGGTTGGAAAGCTCCGTTTAAGCCCGTTTTTCGCGGCGGCTTGAATTATCAATTGGCCGAAGCAACATACATCCGTGCTTCTATCGGACAAGGATACCGTTACCCGTCGCTTACCGAAAAGTTCATATATAAAGATATAGGCGGTGTTGCCGCATATCCCAACAATAATCTCAAGCCCGAAAGCGGATATAATGCCGAACTGGGTATTAAGCAAGGTTACAAATTCGGTAATTTTATGGGATTCATCGATGTCGCCGGTTTCTATACCGCCTACAAGGACATGATCGAATTCCAGTTTGGGTTATTCAACAGTACCACTTATGCATATATTGATAATCTAAGTGAATTGATCGGTATGATCATGAATAACCAAATGCCAGGATTGGGTACCCGTTTCACCAATATCGACAATGCCCGCATATCAGGATTGGATGTGTCCATCAACGGTCTCTGGAATATCAATCCTGCTACCAAATTCACCTACAGCCTTGGTTACGTGTTTATTGAACCGGTAGATCCCGATTGGAAGGCAAAAAATCAAAAGGAACAGGAAAACACCGATCCGCTGGCAATGAAAGAAAAGTCGAACGATTCGAAATACCTGAAATATCGTCAGGAACATTCGGTGAAAGGAGTATTCGATTTTCAATGGAACCGCCTGACCATTGGCACCAACATAACCTACAAAAGCAAAACGCTGGCAGTGGATTATTTCATGGTGGACGAACGCGAAAAAGACCAACCGGACGTCATGGATATTGTGCGAAGTGTTATTTTCCCCGGCCTGCACGATTATTGGATGGAACACAACAAAGGCTACTTTGCCATGGATGCGCGTCTTGGCGTAAAAGTATCCAAAGGTATCCAGTTCTGGCTGATGATGAACAATCTGCTGAACACCGAATACAGCCTTCGACCAATGGATGTGTCGCCGCCAAGGACATTGATTTTCCAAATGAATGCAAAATTTTAAATCAATACAGTTCCTTGGCATGTTCACGGCATGTCAGGGATAAATAATTATTTCACCCGATGTTATTGTTATTATGACATTAAGACAAGCCACTCCGTCCGACAGCGCCCTGATCCGTAATTTAGCCATTCCTGCATGGGAAACAGCGTATAGTGATATCCTGCCGGAAGAACAGTTCACGTATATGATAGAGAAAACATATTCGGATGACGCTATTAACCGGCAAATGCAAGACGGACATGTTTTTTTCATCGTATACCTCGCCGGAAACGAACCTGCAGGTTTTATGTCGCTCAGCCATGAAACCGAAGGAATATACGTGCTTGAAAAACTGTATGTCCTGCCTTCGGTGCATGGAACAGGCGCAGGACGTTTCTTGGTCGGTAAAGCCGAAGAATACATCCGTACGTTACATCCGGGAAAGAATATCTTACTTGAATTGAATGTTAATCGTAAAAATAAGGCAGTCGGGTTTTACGAACGTGTAGGTTTTCATATCGACCGTACCGTAGATGAATACATTGGAAACGGATTTTACAAGAATGATTATATTATGCAGAAAACGGTCAAGGGGTGATTGAAAATTGTCTAAGGGATCGTTCGCTAATAATTTATACGCAAATATATTATATTGCATTGAATACTTGTTATATACAACGCAAAATGTAAAAGTTATTTATGAACGTTCTCTAAGTTTACGGTATACCTTAACTAAAAGTGCGACGGGCGTTAGCCCGTTTTATTTATGCGAAGCATACCATATTGGCGATTTTCCGTTCAAGCGCAGCCGACAGGCGGAGCGCGTTAAAATCGTCAAGCCGTTTTTAGTTACTTTTTGCGGCATCAAAAAGTAACGAAGTAAGATCAAGAGTTTGACAAAGCGCACCCAACAACGAAGTAGATAAACGATTAGCAACGCAAAACTTGAACCTCATTATTATTAACCCTGTCAGCATCTATCGCAATCTGACAGGTTATCCCAAAGCTACTTCTATACGTATTGATGTATTCTCGCATATTCGAGGCGCACACCTGTCCTGTCGAACTTGTGATCTGTAACTTTGTCCACCACCAGTTGTTTACATATCACTTTTTTTTTATCTTTGCCAACAGAAAATTACAGTTTTATCAAATCATAATAAATCTTATAACCAATGTCAAAAAACAAGCATGTTTACTTTTTCGGTAACAAAACAGCCGAAGGTAATGGTTCGATGAAAGATTTGCTGGGTGGCAAAGGCGCCAACCTGGCCGACATGAACCTGATCGGAATTCCCGTACCTCCGGGTTTTACCATTACAACAGAAATCTGTACTGAATACTACAAATTAGGACGCGAAGATGTTATTAAATTGATTCGCCCCGAGGTGGAAGAAGCTATGAAAAAAGTGGAAGCTGCTGTAGCCGGGCCTAAATTTGGCGACAAAAATAATCCGCTGCTTGTTTCCGTTCGTTCGGGTGCGCGTGCTTCGATGCCAGGTATGATGGACACGATCCTCAACCTTGGGTTGAACAACGATGTTGTGGAAGCTATTTCCATCAAGAGTGGCAATCCGCGTTTTGCTTGGGACTCATACCGTCGTTTCGTACAAATGTACGGTGACGTAGTACTCGACCTGAAACCCGTGTCGAAGGAAGATCATGACCCGTTCGAAGAAATTATCGACCACATGAAGAAAGAGCGTGGTGTTGAACTCGATACCGATCTCACTACCGACGACTTAAAAGAACTGGTGGTTCGTTTCAAGAAAGCTGTTAAAGAAAAAACCGGGAAAGATTTCCCGACCGATCCATGGGAACAACTCTGGGGCGCTGTGATGGCCGTTTTCGGAAGCTGGATGAACGATCGCGCCATTCTATACCGCAAACTGAACCAGATACCCGCCGAATGGGGTACTGCTGTAAACGTACAGGCGATGGTGTTTGGTAACATGGGTAATAATTCAGCTACAGGTGTTGCATTCACACGCGATGCCGGTACAGGCGAAGCATTATTTAATGGAGAATACCTGATTAATGCCCAAGGTGAAGACGTGGTAGCCGGTATCCGGACGCCGCAACAAATCACCAAGATCGGCTCGCAACGTTGGGCTAAATTGGCTGGTGTATCCGAAGAGGAACGCGCCGCCAAATTCCCCTCGCTGGAAGAAGCAATGCCATCAGTCTATACGGACTTGTTCAACACACAAAAACATCTTGAAACCCATTATAAAGATATGCAGGATATCGAGTTCACCATTCAGGATGGTAAACTATGGATGTTGCAAACCCGTAATGGAAAACGCACCGGTGCTGCGATGGTGAAAATCGCTATGGATATGTTCCGCGAAGGTATGATTGACGAAGAAGCTGCCGTACTGCGTTGCGAAGCGCAAAAATTAGACGAATTGCTGCATCCTGTTTTCGATAAAGACGCTTTGGCAAAGGCTTTGTCGATTGCTCAAGGGTTACCCGCTTCTCCGGGCGCTGCCACCGGACAGATCGTATTTTTTGCCGAAGATGCCGAAAATTGGGCTGCCAGCGGAAAGAAAACTATTCTGGTTCGTGTAGAAACCTCTCCCGAAGACTTGAAAGGAATGCATGTGGCGCAAGGTATCCTCACCGCACGTGGAGGGATGACTTCTCACGCTGCCGTTGTAGCCCGTGGTATGGGTAAATGTTGTGTATCAGGTGCCGGAAGTCTTGTGATCGACTATAAAGCACGGACATTAACAGCTAAAGGCAAGACATACAAAGAAGGCGACTGGATTTCACTCAACGGATCGACCGGTAATGTATACGAAGGTCAGATTAAGACCAAGGAAGCCGAATTAAGCGGCGACTTTGGCGAACTGATGAAATTAGCCAACAAACACGCCCGTCTACAAGTGCGCACCAATGCCGATACACCGCACGATGCCAAGGTAGCGCGCGATTTCGGCGCACAGGGAATTGGCTTGTGCCGTACCGAGCATATGTTCTTCGATGGCGATAAGATCGTTCCGATGCGCGAAATGATCTTGGCTGACGATGAAGCAGGACGCCGCAAAGCGCTCGAAAAACTCCTCCCGCTCCAACGCGCCGACTTCGAAGGTATTTTCGAAGCCATGCGAGGATTGCCGGTAACTGTCCGCCTGCTCGACCCGCCATTGCATGAGTTTGTACCCCACGATGAAAAAGGACAGGCTGAAATGGCACAAGTAATGGGTATTTCGATACAGAAAGTTCGCGAAAAAGTAGAATCGCTGCATGAATTCAACCCGATGTTGGGACACCGTGGCTGTCGTTTGGGCAATACTTATCCCGAAATTACGGAAATGCAAACCCGCGCCATCATCGAGGCTGCTTTGAATCTAAAAAAACGCGGTATTGAAGCTATCCCTGAAATTATGGTTCCGTTGGTAGGTATCTTGTATGAATTGAAATTACAGGAAAAGATTATTCGCGAAACCGCCCAGAAAGTATTTGATGAACGTAACGACCATATCGATTTCAAGGTGGGCACGATGATCGAAGTACCGCGCGCAGCGCTCACAGCCAATCGTATTGCCGAAGCTGCCGAGTTCTTCTCGTTCGGTACCAACGACCTTACGCAAATGACTTTCGGTTACTCACGCGACGACATTGGCAAGTTCCTACCTGTATACCTCGAAAAAGGCATTCTGAAACACGATCCATTTGAAATCCTCGATCAGAAAGGTGTAGGCCAACTGATCAGTATGGCCACCGTTAATGGCCGGTCAATACGTCCTGACTTGAAAGTGGGTATTTGCGGCGAACATGGCGGTGAACCGAGTTCCGTGGAATTCTGCCACCACATTGGGCTCAACTATGTGAGCTGCTCTCCTTTCCGTGTGCCAATCGCACGTCTGGCGGCAGCGCACGCAGCCATCAAGGGAAATATGTAATTCGACGATTAATGATTCATTAGTTTAGTCGGTTATCATACCGATAAAACCCGGCAGATATAATTTTGCCGGGTTTTTTACTAACAATTCCTATCTTTGCATTTGTGAAAAACCTAAAGCCGAAATGAAAAATAAGAGTAAAAAAGTTTTTAAAACGATTGTAAAATATGCGCGCGAATTATCCATTGTAGTAGCCGGTATCGCCATTACGTTCACTTTGAACGACCGGATCAGCGACCGGAACGAACAGAAAGAACTGCAACATTATCTGGATGCAGTGAAACTGGAATTGGAAGATAATCTGAAAATTGTACATGACCAATTCGTTTTTTATGACCGAACCGGAAAATTTGCTAAATATCTGTCGTCCGACAAATCAGGAAACTTACAGACAGATAGCCTTGTAAAATATACGGCTGTAAAGGGAAATATAACCTACATGATTTATAAAACCAGTTCCTTTGAAATGCTGAAAATGTCGGGAACAATGCGCTTAATTAAAGATAAAGAACTATTAAAATCCATCATAGATTGTTATACCTCAATGGAAATTGCCAAAAGGAGCAGCGACGACTATATGAATGCGAAACAGAACGAATTGTATAATGCGTTTCTGAGTAATGGGCTTCCTGACAGCGATGATTACGATATTAGGGAGATTAGTTTCAAGCGATTGTTTAATTTTTTTGCCCTATATACCCAGCAGGAAGTAGATTTTTGGAAAAGTGAGCAACAAATTGAAAAAACGCTTTCTATGTTTTAGAACGAACCGGACAATTATTTATCATTATCTTTGTCCGATGACAAAAATGAATCAAGTTTTGAGCTTTCCGGAATGAAACACGATCATTTGTTTGCGTGTTTGTATATATAATACCGTATCCCATAATTATGATACAAAGAATCGTCATATTGGCCATCATTCTCAATTCTCAACTCTCAATTCTCAATTGCTTTGCCGCCGACAGCGCCAAGCATGTCAAAACCGGATTGACATTCGGCGCATTGCCTGCCATTGCGTTTGATTCCGATATCGGGTTCAAGTATGGGATATTAACCAACTTTTACCTCTTCGGCGATGGCTCTACTTATCCTAAATATCTGCACTCGTTCTACTTAGAATGGAATCAAACGACTAAAGGAAGCGGTTTGTGGCAATTTATCTATGATTCGGAATACCTGATCCCCAACATCCGGATAACAGCCGAGGCAAGTTATTTCACCGAAAAAGCCTTGGATTTTTATGGATTTAACGGTTACGAAGCCTGGTACAATCACGATTTTGAGGATGAAAACAGTGACGATTACATTTCACGGGTGTTCTACAGGCACGACCGGCGGATGTTGCGCCTCCGTTCCGATTTTCAGGGAAGCATTATCGGGAAAAAACTCCGGTGGATGGCGGGTTTCGAATACAATAAGTTCAAGATTGCAACGGTGGATATTGACAAACTCAACAAGGGGAAGGATGAAGATGACAAATTACCCGAAAACACGCCGCTGTTGTATGATAACTTTGTGACATGGGGTGTTATTGACGACGAACAGAAAGACGGCGGTGACCATTATCTGCTCAAATTTGGATTGGTATACGATACGCGCGACAACGAACCCAACCCAATGCGCGGCATTTGGAGTGAAATCATGTTATTGACCGCGCCCTCATTCATGGGTAACAAACCGGCATATACCAAGTTGGCTATAACCCACCGGCAATATTTCACGTTGGTGGAAGAAGTGCTCAATCTCGCCGTACGCCTGAGCTATCAACCCAAAATAGGCGGAACAATGCCATTCTATGTGTTGCCGTATGTATACAATACCAATATCACCCGCGACGGATTGGGTGGCGCCAAGACTTTACGCGGCATTCTGCGTAACCGTGTGGTCGGACAGGATATCTTTTACGGGAATGTGGAATTACGCTGGAAATTTCTGCGTACCATCCTTTGGAAACAACACATCTACTTAGCCTGGTCGGTATTTTCCGATTTCGGAAGAGTTACCCGCGATTATAACTTTGTATATGATGTTAACAATGCTGATGCCCGCGATTGGTTCGCTCATAGCGACAAGGAAAAAATACATTTCAGTTACGGTATAGGTTTATCGGGCGCTTTAAACCACAACTTTGTGGCACAGATAAACTATGGTCGTGCTACTGACAGCCGCGACGGAAAATCGGGATTGTACATAGGGTTGAATTATTTGTTTTAATCCGGTGAAAAAAGTTAATGCCCTAACGGGCAATTAGTGGCTGAGGGTGATTTCTTTCTATTGATGTTGTTGTCCTACGGACAACTTAGCGCAAGCGATCTCACGCAAGTAATTTGTAGTAATGATAATTCCCCGTTAGGGGAAGAATATCAATAGAACTGGGTATACAAGAAGTATTAAATTGCCCGTCAGGGCATAAACAAATACAAGAACACCAACATGATCCCAACAAAGTCTTTAGGCAACATATCCGAAAATAAAAAAGACATCCTTGAGGGATGTCTTTTTTATTTTAGAGGTTTCTGGCGGATTCGAACCGCCGTACAAGGTTTTGCAGACCTCTGCCTAGCCACTCGGCCAAGAAACCCTTTATTTTTCGCGCTGCAAAAGTAAGCATTATTTTCTTACTTCCAAACTTTATTTGACAGGGCTACTCAGGAATTATGCATGGTCCGTTTCGATATGTACTTTTTCCTTTTTCACCCTGGCAGGGGTCACCTTAAAAGTCAGCTCTTCCTTTTTCTTATTGTAACCGATATGGATCGTTTCGCCACCTTTGGGGTTCAGCTTGATCAATACTTCGGCCATGGGATTTTCAAGGTATTTTTGAATGGCACGTTTCAACGGACGGGCACCGAAATTGATATCGTAACCTTTTTCGCAAAGGAAATCTTTTGCCACCGGAGAAATCTTAATGGTGTAACTCATTGCTTTCACACGGTCAAAGAGACCTTTCAATTCGATATCGATAATTTTATTGATATCGGCTTTAGTCAATGTGTTGAACAACACCACGTCATCGATACGATTAAGGAATTCGGGAGCAAAAGTTCTCTTGAGCGCATTCTGGATAACGCTTTTGGCATAGTCGTTACTCTGCGCTTGGCGGGCTTCGGTCTGGAAACCTACGCCTTGCCCGAAATCCTTCAACTGGCGGGTACCAATATTGGAGGTCATAATTACGATCGTATTACGGAAATCGACTCTACGCCCCAAACTGTCGGTTAGCTGGCCTTCGTCCAGTAACTGCAACAGGAGATGGAACACATCCGGATGAGCTTTTTCGATTTCATCAAGCAACACAACCGAATAAGGTTTACGACGTACTTTTTCGGTAAGCTGACCACCTTCTTCGTAACCGACATAGCCCGGAGGAGCTCCTACCAAACGCGAAACGGTAAATTTCTCCATATATTCGCTCATGTCGATACGTATCAGGTTATCGTAACTGTCGAACAGATATTTGGCTAAGACTTTCGCCAATTGTGTTTTTCCAACGCCCGTTGGTCCGAGGAATATGAAACTTCCGATCGGTTTATTGGGATCTTTCAATCCGGCGCGGTTACGTTGTATCGATTTCACCACCTTGTCGATAGCCTCGTCCTGACCAACAACACTCCCCCGAAGTTCATCGCCCATACGCAACAAGCGTGAACCTTCGGCTTGTGCAATACGTTGTACGGGCACGCCAGTCATCATCGCCACTACTTCGGCTACTTTTTCAGCATCCACCACGATCCGGTTCTTGGATAATTCGCGTTCCCACGAAGCTTTTTCGCCTTCCAACCGTTCGAGTAATACCTTTTCGGTATCGCGAAATCCTGCCGCACGTTCAAAATTCTGATTTTTGACAGCAGCTATCTTCGACCGTTTGGTCTCCTCGATGGTTTCTTCCAGTTCGATAATCTGTGAAGGCACCATGATATTGGATATATGTGCCCGCGACCCGGCTTCGTCCAAAGCATCAATGGCCTTGTCGGGCAGACGGCGATCACTGATGTAGCGGTTGGTCAGCCGTACGCATGCTTCCAACGCATCGGGCGTATAATTTACATTATGATGGTCTTCGTAACGATCCTTGATGTTACTCAATATTTCAATAGTTTCCTCTTCGGAAGTAGGTTCTACCATTATCTTTTGGAAACGACGTTCCAATGCACCATCTTTTTCAATGTATTGGCGGTATTCGTCCAGAGTGGTAGCTCCAATACATTGTATTTCACCACGCGCCAACGCCGGTTTGAGCATATTGGCTGCATCAAGCGAACCACTTGCGCCACCGGCACCCACAATGGTATGTATTTCGTCAATGAATAAAATTACGTTATTGGTATGCGATAATTCATTAAGTATCGCTTTCATGCGTTCCTCAAACTGTCCCCGGTATTTTGTCCCTGCAACAATAGATGCAAGGTCAAGGGTCAGAACACGTTTGCCGAACAATACGCGTGAAACCTTGCGCTGGACAATACGTAAAGCAAGTCCTTCAACGATAGCCGACTTTCCTACGCCAGGTTCACCGATTAATATCGGATTGTTTTTCTTCCGGCGGCTCAGTATCTGTACAAGACGTTCGATTTCTTTTTCACGTCCTACAATCGGGTCCAAACGTCCTTCTTCGGCGGCCTTGGTAAGATCAACACCAAAGTTATCGAGCACAGGCGTTTCGGATGTTGTTTTGGCAGCTTGTTGCTGTTGCTTGCCTCCTTGTCCGGGACCGCCTGCTCCACCGCCAAACGGCGTGCGTTGATCATCGTCGTCGTTCGATCCTGTCGTATAATCGGAACTGATTTCGTTTTCTTCTTCGGTCATGTCAATCGTATCTTCCATTCGTTTCCGTACCGAAAAATAATCAATGTCCATTTCGTTCAACAATTGTGTTGCGTAGGTACTTTCATTTTTAAGGATCGCCAGCAACAAATGTTCGGTATGTACTTCTGAACTTTTGAACGATCTGGCTTCCAGCAAAACAAGTCTTAAAACCCGTTCAGTAGATTTTAACAAGGGTAAATCTTCAGCTTCGGGAATGGCCTTGTAAGTTTCAGGCCTGATCTTGTCCTCGATCATTTTGCGAACATCATATAAATTGGCGCCCAAAGATTGAAGGATATCTGTTGCTTCGTTTTCGCCATCACGCAAAAGACCCAATAAAAGATGTTCGGGACCGATATATGGCGTCCCCAAACGCATGGCTTCTTCCTTACTGTATCCGAGGACTTCTTTGACTTGTTGAGAAAAATTTGAATCCATTAACATAATTCGAGACATGTTGTGACTGCACAAAGATAAAAAAATATTTTATTTGCAACCTTATGTTTTGCACCGGGGTTATTATACAAACAGCGTTTGTCGCTGCCTATAAGCCGGTACATTTTCCATCAGGATTAAACGTACATACATAAATGATACCAGATCATCATATAAACAAATTATAAGACATTATGTCAGTTCAAAAGTCAAAAAAAAGTCAAGAAGCAATGAAAAACGTGCTGCTTCAAATCAAATTCACTGAACATGTTGATGATGATGGTTTGAAGCTACTTGCTAACCTTATCCGTACCATTCGTCCAAGTGTAGCGCTTCGGGTACAATTTGCCGAAGAACAAATTCATTTCCTGATCAGATGTCTTCATTCGGACAATGAATTATTATTGAAAATGAAGAAAATGCTTTTGTCATTATTCATCCATTCGGATATCTCGGAGGTAATGACCGAAAGCGGACTAATCGCCGAAACTGGATTCTGGTCGGAACTACACCGGCGTTTTAATGATAAAATCCTTCCTCCACTTAAAAATAAAGGTAGTTTTTTGTACGCAATCGACCTGATATTTTATAAATCATGGGATTACAAATGGGTTGATGGAGTAAGCGATCAGTTATGGATAGAATTATTCGAATTATTGGGAATT
Organism: Bacteroidales bacterium; assembly: GCA_031551645.1. Classification (GTDB taxonomy): domain Bacteria; phylum Bacteroidota; class Bacteroidia; order Bacteroidales; family UBA4181; genus JAIRLS01. Next base: position 19,288 of record JAVBNI010000097.1, read on the forward strand.
GAGTTCAATATACCGGATAAATCGCTCCGTATGCAACTACTTAATTCATTGAATGTTTTATCCTACCGGGTAGCCAATCTGGGAATGGAAAAAACGGTTGTGGAACGTGCCGGTAAAGGGTTGGGTGGTATCGGATTACCTTTCGTTGGGCAAAACCGGGTATTGAATGATTATCGTTTCGATTTGGAAAACAATGAGGGCAAACATTCGCTGGAATTCAGACAAGCGTATCTCGCACAATTAGAACAATGTGACGAGGTGTTGTCTCTGCTTAAACGTAAGCGTGTACTGTTGGGTATCAGTGTGAGACAAACGTATGCGATGTTACAACTGGAACAATTGCTGGAACGCATCCGTTTAATCATCGATTTTGCCGGCCGGAACAATCAGATTAATCTGGAACGGTTTGTATATCTGTTCAAAAAAGTAATCGAAAACGAAAATACAAAAGACAGTATTCGCAAATGTTTCGGCGAAAATATCGAATTATTAGCCTATCAGATAGCGGAGCATGAACGGAATACCGGCGAACACTACATAACCTCTACAAAAAGGGAATACACAGACATGTTCCGTTCGGCTGCAGGCGGAGGGGTGATTGTTGGATTTGCCGCATTGTTTAAGATGTTGCTGCACCATTTGTCTATGGCGCCATTTTGGCAGGCATTCTTTTACAGTATCAATTATGCAACAGGATTTATCCTGATACAGGTGACGGGATGTACGCTGGCAACCAAGCAACCGGCCATGACAGCGTCGACGATAGCCAGTTCGCTGGATGGCAAAAAATTCGGTAGCCCCAACCTGCCGCAACTGGCTCTCACAGTTTCGCGGGTATGGCGAAGCCAGACCGCAGCATTTGCCGGCAATCTGCTGGTAACTTTCCCTGTTGCTTTGTTTATTGCTATCGTATGGGGATTTATTTTCGGAAAACCATTAGCAGAGGGACAACACGCGCAACTGCTGCTGGATGAAATCAATCCGTTGAAAACAGCCAGCTATCTATATGCCGCTATTGCAGGTGTTTTCCTGTTTCTATCCGGCCTGATCTCCGGTTATGTGGATAATCATGTGCGGTATGTCAAAGTTCCTCAACGTGTCCGCGAGCACCCTTTTCTGCGGTTGACATTTTCCCAGGGCCGTATTGATAAAATAGCCGCATTCATTGACAAAAACATGGGTTTGATTATCGGTAACCTGATGTTCGGTATTTTCATGGGGTCGGCGCAGTTCTTCGGATATATTCTCGGCCTTCCGATTGATGTCCGCCACATTACTTTCTCAACGGCAAATATGGCTGTGGGTTTATGGGGATTGGGCTTTCACCTGCCACTATCCGAATGGTTCTGGGTACTTTTTGGAATAGCGCTGATCGGCTTTATCAATTTTGCCGTAAGTTTTGCCCTGGCATTTTATGTGGCTGTCAAATCGCGCGGAATACGTATACGGCAATATGGCCGGATATTCCACTACCTGAAAAACATATTGGTAAAATATCCGCTGGATTTTCTACTTCCCCCCAAAAAATCAAGGACAGTGGAAGATATTATGGATCAAGTATAAATGGAACTATTGTTAATCAATTAAGAATTAAAAGTTAAAAATTAAGAACCACAATCCTGTTATCACAAAAAATATACTGGCAAGTGCATTTTGTGTTTTATTTTACTATCTTTGTTAGTCAGATAACATGCACGAAATGAAAAGGCGAATTACTAAATGGCTGTTTATCATTGTCCTTGGCTGTTCATTTTTTACATGTAGACAACAAACGGTTGACTACGAACTTTCCATGCGCAGGGTGGAACAAATGTTGGAACAATACCCCGATAGCGCATTAACGCTGCTTGATTCCATCAATACCGAACAAATGAATTCGTGGCAGTATGCCAGCTATCTGTTTTTGCAGATACAGGTAAAACATAAGGTGTACCAGCAGCAAATTCAACATCCCGAAGATGAGCCTGACCAACACATCAATCAATATTTGGCAGAAACCAAAGAAAAATACCATCAAGAATCGTTGCAAAAAGATAAACTGCAAATGGCCGGGCAACGGAATAGGCTTTTACTGATGATCGGCGCCATCGTTTCAATGGTGTCTGCTGCTGTTTATATTTTCATCGGAAAACACAGAAATCAGCTTAGAATCGCGAAAAAGGTGCTTACTCTTGAGAAAACGATCGATGAAATGAAAAAAGAAACCAATAAAATATTGGTAGAAAAAGATCATCAAGGGAAAGCAATTCAACAGGTGGAACAGGAAAGGGGAGAAACTACCATACACAGCCAGGGAGATACCCATGAGGCGGAATCAAAAATTGTCCCCTATGGAACAAGCAAAGAGCAACATACCCAGACTGCAAAATCAGGGATGGAAAAGACAACAGCCTGCGGGGAACCCAAAAAGATGGAACAGCACCATACCCGGCAATTTGTTCAAATGGACAATACTGTTAAAGATACATTGGGACGTTTGTTAAAGAAAAAATGTAAGGAATTGAAAGATCAAAATTTAAAAAATATTGGTAAAGGTAAAGAAACAGGCTCCGGTGAATCGGTATGGGACATTCTCTATTCCATGATGCCTCATGATTTTGAGAAAACCATACAGTTAAAATATTCGCAACTCGACAAATCAGAAGTACGTATCTGCTGTTTGCTCTATTTTGATCTCACCAACAAGGAGATATCCTTTATTCTGAAATTTAAACCCAACACCATCCATTCCCGCAGATCAACCATACGCAGTAAACTCGGCATTGAAACAAGGGGAAATATCACCACTTTTCTGGAACAAAACCTGTGGATAGGTAATTGAAAATTGAGAATTGAGAATTGAGAATTGACAATGAAAACTTAGTTAGCGGCCTCACGAAGCAAACTTAGGCCGGTCTCACGAGCAGATGCGAGTATCAAAGCCTATGAGCGCCATTTGGCACATAGAGTTTGACAGGTTATACCCCCTGCCTGAACGAATTCCACGCTTGACTGGACATTTATCATTAATGCCAATCAAGGGTTGGTTAGATATTGTCGACCAGCTTGGAAAGCTGTATTTTCATAACCTCGGGTAAGCGAAGTGTAACCCGAGGGAAAAACACACATCTTACCTGCCTGCAAGGCAGAACCGTATCAGAACCAAAATACTGCCTTACAGGCAGATGTTCTGTTATATTGCTTTTCCGAAGGTCAACGACCTCCGGTTATGAAAATATAGCTTTTCAAGCTATCTCTTTGCTTTAACTCTTGATGATTCACATCATTTATCATTAACCATTTATCATTAATATAAAAACCTTTATGAAAAAAAATAAACAACTACTGATAATGAAAAATATACGCTGCAAAGAGTAAAAAAACCTTTATGAAACGGCGTTAGGAGAAAAACCAGTGAACAACTCCACAATTCTGTATTTATGTTTGTCGCAAATAAACTGAATCATGACAACAACAAAATTTATCATTCATGAAACCGCAGAATAATCCTTCGTTAAAAAAACGCACGTCCGGTATTTATTATTGTTTGCTCATGTTGTTTTTCTGTAACAATAATATATACAGTCAGAAAGTTCTTGCAGACTCTGCTGTCATTCTCCAGACTTTGATGCAAAAGAACCAGCAGATGCAGGCAACCAACAGGCTTACAATAAATGATAGCGAAATCAAAATGGCGGCTGCTTCGTTGCCTGCTACCTATAACTGGTACGTGGCTGCTACCGGTAACGACAACAATTCAGGTACACAAGCCGCTCCGTTCCGTACCATACAATACGCGATCAACAGGGCTACCAGCGGACAGGCCATCAAAGTAGCCGACGGACGGTATGTGGAATGTATCAACTACAACGGGAAAAACCTTAAAATAGTGGGAAATCCCGGCGATCCGTCTGCCGTGGTCGTTGACGGTAACCGGGTCACTGCCACCGTAATCATGAGAAATGTAGCATCGGGAGCCTTGCTGTGCGGATTCACCATAACGGGAGGTTCGGGGCATAATGTTGACCTGTCATGTGGCGGGGGTATTTTCTTATACGCCTCCTACAGTCCTATTTTGTCGGACCTGGTGATTACCGGCAACCAGGCTCCCGGAGGATGTGCGATGGCAACAATCAGCTCGTCCCCTACTATCCAGAATACGGTCATCTATGACAATACTTGTTTGGCCTTGAGTTATGCGCTTCGGTTCCACCAGGGATCCCGTGCACAGATGTATAATGTAACAATCGGCGAGAACCCGGGATCCTTTTGTTCCATCGGTGCAACATATAGTTCGTATGTGACTGTCAGAAACAGTATTTCCTATAATCCGGTAACCCCGTATGAATTTGTCCTTTTGAATTCGGCCAACTACCTGGGATGTTTAAGTTACATTGATGCCTACTACTGTAATGTCAGGGGTGGAACCAGCCTGTTTAATGAAAACGGACAGGGAACTATTACAGCCCATGTCGGCCTCATTGACGTCATTCCGGGTTTTGTTGATGCTGCCTCCGGAAAATACCAATTATCCGAAAATTCACCATGTATCGACCAGGGCGATCCCGCCGCAAGCTGGAATGATGCCAATTTCCCGCCCAGCCGTGGTACCGTGCGTAATGACCTGGGAGCGTATGGTTGGCAGGTATCCGCACAACCCTACCAAACATTTTCTCTCAGAAGGATTAAATACGCATACGACCCTTCCGGCAACCGGAAAGAACGTAATGAGATCAGGATCGGAAATAGTTTACGGCGAGCTTCTGTCGGCGGAGCGGAAAACGTTACAGCATTTGATGGCCTTCAGGAAAAACGAAATGAAATCCAGCCTTTTGAAGAAATGCTGTCCGATTATAAAATCACCATATATCCCAACCCGACCAAAGGTGAGTTGAGGGTCGATATTTCGGGCGGGGAGGTTCCTCCGGGAGCAACCATATATATGTTCAATTCCACCGGGACAACCATCAACCAATGGAACAATGTTTCCGGATCGACCCAGGTAGATATATCGGCTCAGCCGGCAGGAATATATATCATGAAAATCCAATTGAATAATGAAAAACTTTCAACCTGGAAAATCATCAAGGAAAATTAAAAATAGCTTCTGATCATTTCCCTTTCACATTAAAATTCTATTGTTTAAAATATTTATTCACCATTATAAACTCAAAGACATGAAAAAGATTATTATCTCAATTTCCATCATTTTGATGGCTGGTATGACCGCATACGCCCAAAATAATCAGGTGCTGGTCAAAAATGAAGGTATACTTATCGGGAACGATGTAGCTACTTCAACTAGTAATATTACCCTAAACAATAAAAGTAGCCGGCCAATTGCGGTACACATCAATAATCTGACTACGATTACATCAGGCTGGAATTATGGCGCAGGCATCAATACCCTGACAGGAAAAGACAAGGATGTAGCGCTCAGGATTTCAGCTTACCACACAACGCCCCAAAGCAGGGCGCGGGCTTATGGAATTTATACGGCTGCAGGTAATGCTACCTCTGGATACAACTATGGAATATATTCTTTTCTTGCCGGGTCGAATAATGGGACCGCACTCTATGCTTCGAGCCAGGAAGTGGTGTCGGATGTGATCAGCGGCGGCCGGTTCTCTGGCTGGTTCATGGGACGGGTATATATGAGCGAACGGCTGGGAATCGGCACAAACAGTCCTTCATGTGCCCTGGAGGTAAATGGAACCATATCCTGTACCGCCCTGACGCAAACATCCGACCTTCGTGCAAAAACCAACGTGGCCGATCTGGGCAGTACGCTGAATAAACTGGAAGAACTACGGCCGGTAAAATACAACCTGTTGCCCGATAATGTACAGTTGCGCGCCGAAACACTCCAAGCCTTACCCGATACGGGAAAAGTAGTGACCGCCGATATGCGAAAATATCTGGCCCTGGAAGAGAAAAGGGATCAGGACCGCAAACACATCGGGTTTATTGCACAGGAATTCAAGAAAGTATTCCCCGAACTGGTATACGAGGATGACAAGGGGATGCTCAGCATTGATTATTTGTCATTGATCCCGGTACTGGTGGAAACCATCCAGGAGCTTAACCGGCGGCTGGAAGCAATGGAAAACAAACAAACACCGGGAATCATACGGGCAAACCCCTGACCGGAAATACCATCCAATCAGGTTCAAATTTCTGAAAACTGTTGATATCGTGGGATTCAATAGCCCGGCGAATATATTTCGAACACAATCTAACGTGATTGTAACATAGCCTGTACACATATCAAATAAGTATTCCACTATTAAATAATAGCTTAGGAATGAAGACAAAATAATTGATTCATTTGACAGGATTACCTGCGGTGAGCTAAAGGTTAACATGATTTACACGATGTAAATAATCCTGTAAACCTTTAGCCCGGCGAAGCCAACCGAGCTTGCGAGCTCGCCAGCGGCAATCATGTTAATCCTGTCTGAAAAAGATGAAGATGTTATTTTATCATTATCAATTGTCAATCGAAAATAAAAAATCGAAAATCCTTAAAAGAAACGTCATGAGACAACTTGCCTGTATCATCGTTCTGGCCTGGTCGATCGTCCTTGCATACGGCCAACCATCAACTATTGAACTAAATACTTCCTTATCGGGAAACCAAACTTTCGAAGCGACCGAATGGATCAAAATGATACCGAATTTCGGTTACACAGCGGCACCGGGAAACAGCTTCATTGCAAGAATTGTTGATCCGGGAAGCGGAAGCGATAATGAATTCGGATACCCCGAATCGCCCGACATGAGCAGCACCGAATCAGCCCCTGTAGGATCGATTTCCGGAGTGTTCGACGTTTCGGGAACCGGGGCGGCAACCTTTTCCATACCCATTGACGTACCGCCGGGAGTGGGCGGTATGCAACCGTCGTTGGCCATCGCCTACAACAGCCAGGCAGGAAACGGCGTGGCCGGATGGGGATGCAATATTTCGGGCATATCCGTTATCACGCGTGTACCTAAAACCATCTATCATGATGGCGTTGCTAAAGGAGTGGCCCATATAAAAAGCGACGAATACGCACTGGACGGGCAACGGTTGATTTATGCCGGGGGAAGCCGGGTTTGAAGGAATTGAAAATGGCGTTTACTATCCGGAGTCGGACCCGTATACCAAGGTGTTGGTATACGGTAATTATACAACCACCGGCTGTACCGTCTGGTTCGAAGTGCATACAAAAGACGGGATGAAATATCTGTATGGCCAGGGCACAGGAAAACAGACCTTCCCGAAGGGAGTATTCAACACTCCGAATATCAATGCCTGGTATCTGGAACGTGTAACAGATCCGCACGGAAACTATATGGTATTCAACTATGTTTCATATGATTATTTTCCGTATCTGACAGAAATTGTATACGGAAACAACCTGACCCAATCATTTGCTTACCCAAGTACAGTGACATTGACTTATGACACACGTACCGACCAAACGCCTTTTAAAATAGAAAGTGTACAAGGAAAGATGGGTAAAAGGTTGGCAAAGATTGTCAGCAAAACAGGAAATGATGTTTTTAGGGAATATGATTTGCAATACGACAATACCGATCATTTTTCACGTCTGATATCGATCACCCAGAAAAATGGCGCAGGCGAGTCGCTTAAACCCACAACCCTGCAATGGACACATCTGCCTGTGTTCTCGCAACAGTGTATATTACCAAACGTCATAGACGCTCCCGTATATCCGTCCGTTTCTATCGAAAATCAGACCTATTTGTCGGCAGATATCAACGGTGATGGATTGACCGACCTGATCGGGATATTTCCACACACCGAATATGGTGAACAGTGGACACATACAACTAAAGTATGCTTCTACCTGGCATCGTTGAATGATAATGGCGAAATCGAATTCTCGCATGCAAACTATCAGACCATTAGGAGTTCTTTCAATACAGATATTGTAAAGCATATTCTGGGAGGAAGTGTAATTGGGGATTACAATGGAGATGGGAAAAATGAAGTTTTTCTTACTACCTACGTTGAAAACGGACCTGACCGACAGGCAGCTTTTTATGGATTTTCATGGGAGCAAATTGTAACAATAGACCATGAATTAACAGGAAATAGTAACGAACCTCCTCTTTTTGCTTTAGCCGATTTCAACAATGATGGTAAAAGCGATATTATTTCCATAGAAAAAGGGCCTACCGGCACCAACTACATCTGTAGGATCAAGTTTGAAGAAAATCCGGAGTGGCTGATCTTACAGGTTCCTCTTAAATCGCAGCCAAGACATATGTTCACCGCCGATTTTGATAACAACGGACTGATCGATGTGATGTTCTTGGATAATGAAGGTTACCATATCTATTGGAACCAGGGAAATGGAACCGATATTCCGTTTAACGAAAATAATAGAACCAGCAGAAGCAATCTCACCGACAATTGGATGGTGCGGATGGGTGACTTTAACGGCGATGGTTTGCCGGACTTTATCACGAATGCAACCCACAGCGACCAGTGGTATTTTGCCCTGAATAATGGTGACGGCACGTTTACCAAACAATTAGCCTGTACGTTGGAAATATACGACCAGAGTTTTACATCTTATGACGATCCGCGTTTCAATTGTCACGTATTCGATTTCGATCTCGACGGAAAATCGGATGTGGTTATAACCAAAGCCATGTATAAACGGGAAACCAATATGTGGGGACAAGAATGGGGCGAATTCAGGAAAACATACACTTACTGGATGCGCTCGACAGGTTCATTTTTGGCTTTGTCGGCTCCGGCGACTTCTGATAATGATCACGATGCTGAAAATAGATTTATCATATCCGGCGATTTTGACGGCGATGGACGAATCGAATTGATGAACTATGGATACAACTGCTATAATGCTGTTAGTACCGACAGACTATGGCGGATATACAAAAATTCCCGTTTAAATACAAACAGCGGTATGTTGACAGCAGTCACCGACGGATTTGGCAACAAAACCAGTATTAGCTATTCTCCACTTACCGATAAAACAATATATACCAGGGGAAACGATAGCAGGTATCCGGTAATGGATATAGCGCCACCGATACCGGCAGTCGTTTCGGTAACCGCAGACAATGGGGTAGCAAATGCGACAAAGATCAATTACAAATATGCAGGCGCTAAAGCACACCTGAAGGGGAAAGGATTTTTGGGTTTGGCATCGATGACATCCGTCAATTCTACTATGGGGGTAACCACCGAATCTGGGATAACCAAATACAATCAACAATATTTTGTTCCGGAAGAATCTTATACCAAAACGATTGTAGGGAATAATACTGCCGGGACAAATACAAAGTTTAGTTTTATAGCAAAAAATAACGGCACCTTTTTTGCCTATCCGCATATCATCACCAAAACCGATCTGGATCGTAACACGAATATCACGACTTGCTTCTATGAAAGCGACTATGGTAATATCACTAAAGATTCAACCTTTTTTGGCAACAACATGTACCGCGTCGTCCTGTATGGCGATTATGTCATGTCCGGCGGAACCGTGCCTGCCCAACCCCAATTGATTACGGTAAAGCAAAAACATGCGGACGATGAAACGGTTTTTACCAATAAAACCCGACTCCTTCGTTATCAGGCCAATGGTGACATCACCACTAAGGTGGAAAACTTCGGAACCGGAAAACCCCTGACATCCCAATATACTTATGACCTGGTCGGTAACGTGCTTACAAAAAAAGTATCAGGCAACGGGGTGGCTACAATTACTACCCATTACGAATATGATCATACCAAACGATTTGTCCTCAAGGAATATACCTCGCCCGAATCATATGTCCAAACTTTTACATATGATAATAAATGGAATCTCGAGACCGAAACTGACGAAACCGTTACCACCAACAAATTGACCACCAGGCATGGTTATGATAACTGGGGAAGGCGAACCTCCACAACTTTGCCTGACGGCCGCAAAATAGGTTATGATACAGGATGGGGCAGTGATAAATCTAAACGTTATTACACGCTTACACAGACCACTGGGGAACCCTGGGTTAAAACATGGTACGACCAGGTGGGGCGCGAGGTGTTGACGGAAAGTATTGGCCAGGGAAACACATCCCTGGGATTGCTAAATGCGTACAATACCAAGGGACAGCTTACGCTTGAAGCAAAGACTGTTGGAGAACTTACCACGGCTGAAATATTTCATTATGACAATCGGGGAAGGATAACAAAGTGGATTGATTGGAATCGGTTTTACCTTGAACCTGATCAGAGTATAGATTATGATTATGGCAACCGGACAGTAACCACCACAACCAACGGTAAAATCACGATCAAAACCTATGATGCATGGGCAGGGCTTGTATCTGTTTCCGATCCCGGAAGCGAGGTAAAATACAATTACGGATCGATAGGAAAACCCACCAGCATTACTGTGGAAAAATCCGGGGGGCCTGCCGCCGAAAGGGCTGTTTTCAGCATGACATACGATGATGTCGGTAACCTGCAGACACTCAGCGATCCCAATGCCGGAAATTTCACGTATACATACGACGCCTTGGGCAGGTTGACGGAACAGACCGGCGCCAACGGAACAACCTCGAATACGTATGATGAATTGGGAAGACTGTCCTACAGTACATTGAATGCCGAAACAACCAATTATACTTATTATACTTCCGGCAGCAGCATCCATCTCTTGCAACGGGTACAGACCGGTTCCAATTCTGTAGAATATACCTACGATCAGTGCGGACGTCCATTGACCGAGACACGGAACATTGCCGGGACGGGGGTCGGTTTTACATTTGCATACAACAACGCCGGACTATTGCAAACCACCACCTATCCGGAGGGTCTGACCGTGAAGAACGAATACGATCCGTATGGAAACCTGGCGAAGGTATCGGCCGGTAGCCAGGCCATTTGGGAGCTGACCGGGGCAACATTTACCGAAACTGCCACCCGGCTGGGCGGCGCCATGGCAGCCACTGCACAATACAATGAACAGGGAGGGCTTACCCGTCTGAAAACCCAAAAAGGGACTACCATGCTGCGCGATCTGGGGTATGATTTCAATGTAGCGACCGGCAACCTGAATTACCGCACCGGTATGCTCGGCCTGAAAGAAACTTTTACCTACGACGCCGCCGACCGGCTCGAATATGTGAAACATGGCGAAGACGAAACCGAAGTGATGAGAATGTTCTACGATACCAAGGGGAACATAACATCAAAAACAGGGCTTGGACAATATGATTATCATCCCGATAAACCTCATGCTGTGGAATATATCGACAATACCGGCGGGTTGATCTCTTCGCGTGGCCAGGCTATTACCTACACCGCCTTTCAGAAGGCAACCAACCTGAAGGATACGGTGGGCGCCGACGCCTGGGAACTGGATATTTTCTATGGCCCCGACCGGCAACGCTGGAAATCGGAACTGAAAAAGAACGAAGCTTTGACAAAAACCACTATTTTTGCAGGGGATTACGAAAAAATTATCGAAAATGGGGTGACCAAGCAATTATATTATATTTCCGGCGGCGATGGTCTGGCGGCTGATTATGTCAAACAAAGCGGCCAGAGCGATCAGATATATTATGCCCATACCGACCATCTGGGTAGTATCCTGTCGCTTACCAATGCCGATGGCGCACCGGTGTTTAAAGCTACTTATGATGCCTGGGGCAAACAAACCCTCGACCCCGCCAATACCTTTAAGTTCCATCGCGGCTATACCGGACATGAACATTTACCGGAGTTTAGTTTGATCAATATGAACGGAAGGATGTATGATCCTATTGTAGGGCGTTTCCTTAGTCCGGATCCTTATGTACAGGCGCCTGATTTCTCACAAAGTTTCAATAGATATTCGTATGTTCTTAATAATCCGTTAATCTATACCGACCCCGATGGAGAGTGGGGTTGGCTGGCTGCTGGAATGGGCTTTGTTTATGGATATGTAAGTTATGGGCTTATGAATGGCGATTGGGGCTGGAAAGCGGCGGGTAACGGTGCGCTTACTGGTGTAATGTGGGGGGTTGGATACACTGGACAGGTAGAGTCGGCAGGAATATCACAATTATCTTATGCAGGACAATCGGCGATAACCAGTACGGTTAATTCATTTATGCCGTCCCAAAGTATACCGATAACGGATAATTTTTCTGTAAATACATCGTTTGGATTGGGGATAAGTCCCGGTGGATTAGTAGCAGGTGTTAATTTATCCGGAACATATCATAACGGCGATTGGGCATTAACCGGAGGTATCGGCGCATCGAGCAACTCGTCATCATGGGGAGTGAGCGCAATGTATAAAGGCTATGGGGTAAGTCATTACAGAACTACGTTTGGCAATGGCACTGGCCCTGACGGAAAACCCAATAACCAACTTGTAGGTGCTTGGGGCTTACACTTTAACTATAATTCAATTCGGGTGGAAAATGACAAATTTGGCGATAAACACGACCGATGG
>JAVBNI010000177.1:0-22373 GCA_031551645.1 Bacteroidales bacterium
ATAAATTTGCTTCAAACAAAATAATTGAAATCTCTGCATGAGGCACAATCTATGGTAATTCCGCTTAATAGTAAACCATTATTTTTCAATAGCTTCCAAATCGGTATAGGTAACGATCTGGTAACTCAACTATGTCAGAAATTGGCATTTTCCTGTCATTTAATGACGTTCTAAATTCGAAACTTGTACTGTTAAGCGGCTGAACTACAAGTCAAATACCCTATTTTGCAATATTTTGCTTTTCAATTAAAGTTTTTTATCAAAAATCAAACATATTATTATGCAAGGGTTATGACGCACGAGGTTATCATATATTTTCGTATACGATCATCTCTGACATCGAACACACATTACATCAGGTATTTTTTGTACCTTTGCCTGACATTAGTTCCAGGAATGAAAGTTTTTTGTATTATTTTTTGTTGGCTGTTCTCTTTTGGGGTTTCCAATCTCTTTGCACAGAAAATAACAGCCGAACAATATATTAAAACCTATAAAGATCTGGCAATAGCCGAAATGAAACGCAGCGGTATCCCCGCCAGTATCACCTTGGCACAGGGTATGCTCGAATCTGATAATGGTAACAGCCGGTTAGCAACCAAGGGTAACAACCATTTCGGTATCAAGTGTCACGACTGGGAAGGACAGGGAATCTACCACGATGACAACCAGAAAGGCGAATGTTTCCGTCATTATAAATCGGCCAAAGAGTCATACCTCGATCATACCGACTTTTTGATGACCCGCAGTCGTTATGCATTTCTGTTCGAATACGATGCTACCGATTACAAAAACTGGGCAAAAGGGTTGCGCAAGGCAGGTTATGCTACCAACCCGAAGTATCCGGAACTGCTTATCAATCTGATTGACCGTCATAGTCTGCATCAATACGATACAGGTGTAGCAATAAGCAAAAAGGAAACTAAAGGCAGCAAGCAAACGGCTTCCAAACCGGCTTCAAGTTCGAAATCAAAAAGCAAGGCGTCAAAATCTATCGATGATTTTTCAATCAGTGTCGACATGTATCAAACGATGGATAACAACCGTACTGACTATATCCTGACAAAAGAAGGTGACAGTTATGCTTCGCTAACCAAAGAACTAAAGCTGATGCCATGGCAATTGCCCAAATATAATGAAACTGATGCATCGACCCCATTGAAGGAAGGACAGGTTGTATATCTCCAGCCTAAACGCCGCAAGGCTGAACGGGGTAAGGATACGCATATCGTACAGGAAGGAGAGACCATGTATGATATTTCCCAAAAGTACGCCATCAAATTGAACCGGCTTTATATCTTGAATCGCATGGAAGAAGGCACGCAACCAGCGCCCGGTGAAAAACTGAACCTTCGTAAAAAGAGAAAGAAATAATCATCACGTTTAATATGATGCCATAAAAATTCACAATTAATTAAAAATATGAATGTTGCAGTTCTTAATTTTTAATTCTTCATTCTTAATTCACCAGTAGCTTGTAATTCTAAAATGCGTCATTCTGTTTTCATTTTATTCTTTGTATCAATTTCCATCTTTGATATTTTCAGTCAACAACAGGCTGATACAATTTTTCATCCACCATTGGATATACCCGTGTTGTTATCGGCCACTTTTGCCGAATTGCGCGCAAACCACCTGCATTCGGGGATAGATTTCCGGACACAGGGAGTTACCGGGCACAAAGTATTTGCCTGCGAACAGGGATATGTTTCGCGTATTTATGTATCTCCTGTCGGCTATGGTAATGCCTTATATATAACCCATCCGAATGGCTACACTACGGTTTATGGACACTTAGAAAAGTTCAACGATGAGATTTTTGCATATGTCAAGCAACAGCAGTACAGGCGCGAAAAGTTCCAGGTCGACTTGTTTCCCGATTCGACGCGATTTACAATCAAACGAGGTGAAATGATAGGTTATTCGGGCAATGCGGGAAGTTCAGGCGGCCCGCACCTGCATTTTGAGGTGCGCGAAACAAAGACCGAGATGCCTCTCAATCCCCTGTTGTTCGGGTTCGGCGTGAAGGATAATGTTGCTCCGACCATGCGCCGTCTGGCAGTGTATCCGATAGGCGAAGGAAGCACAGTCAACGGTTCAACCGAAAAGCTGATCCTGCAATTAGAAAAAGCAGGAAGGAATTACCGGATCGCCGGAAATCAGAAACTGACAATAAAAGGGAAAGCAGCTTTTGGCATCGATACCTACGACCAGACTTACGGATCGGCCAACCATTGCGGACCATACAACATCAAACTATGGGTAGACAGTATCGAGGTATTTTCCCAGACAATGAACAAATTTTCATTCGATGAATCGCGCTATATCAACAGTTTGATCGATTATGCGTACTATGTGGAAAATAGTGTCCGATTCAACCGCTTGTATATCGAACCGAACAATCGCCTGAGTGTTTACGACCGGCATGTCGACAGGGGAGTCATATCGTTTCCCGATTCGTCTGCGCACAAGGCTTTAGTGATAGCCCGCGATTTGAATGGCAACAATGCCAAGCTGAATTTTTCGTTCACATACATACCAGACAAAACGACAGTTACATCATCTCCTTCGTATATGTCCGAACTGACATTTTACCCCTGGAATACAAATGAAAAGGATTTCGTTTTCAAAAGGCAAAACATCAAGGTGACAATACCCGCCGATGCTTTATACAACGAAATTGATTTCGATTACAGTACCGTTAAACATACCAAATCTTTATATTCAGAGGTACATCACATACATAACATTTATACGCCGCTTCACAAAGCTATTACTATAGAAGTAGTGGCTGATAGCCTTCCGGCCCGATTGCGGGAAAAGGCCTTGCTCGTCCAGATTGATCGCAACGGGAAACGATCAAGCGCAGGCGGAACATACAGAGACGGCGTAGTGACAACCAATTCAAGGACTTTCGGAGATTTTGCCATTGCTGTCGATACGGTTGCGCCCCGTATCGTCCCCATCAATATCAAAAACGGCGCTAATATGCGGGGTGTTAAGAATATCCGGTTCAAAATCACAGATGATTTTTCAGGCATCAATACCTATAATGGTTGGATTGACGGACAATGGGCGCTTTTCGAATATGATGCCAAAAACGATTTGATTTATTACGATTTTGACGCCGAGCGGCTTACCAAAAATACCAAGCACTCGTTACTTTTGCAAGTAGCAGATAGCAAAAATAATATGTCGGAATACAAAGCCGATTTTACGTGGTAAAGACCTATAATTGAATATTGTTTATTGATGATTGTTTATTTTTCAAAGAACAAAGAACGCTAAGTCATCAAATTCTCAATTCTTAATTCTTAATTCTCAATTCTTAATTCTCAATTCTTTAAATGACAGTTTATCCTCCGGCAAAAATCAATATCGGTTTGTTCGTCACTGAAAAACGCCCTGACGGATTTCACAATATCGAAACTGTTTTTTTTCCTATTTCGTTAACCGACAGGTTGGAAATTGTTGTTTCCGACATGGATGAAAAAATACATTTCGAATGCCTGGGGATGTTACAAGGCGAGGATCCTGCCGATAATCTGTGCTGTAAAGCTTATCATTTACTGGATACTGATTATCGGTTACCACCTGTAAAAATCCGGTTGCATAAAACCATTCCTGTTGGGGCTGGACTGGGAGGTGGTTCATCCGATGCTGCTTATACCCTGCAAGCTCTTAACCATTTATTCCACCTCCGGATATCTGACGAACAACTCATAGTATATGCAAGTCGTTTGGGCAGCGATTGTGCCTTTTTCCTGCAAAATGGCCCGGCACTGGGAACAGGTAAAGGAGAAATACTTGAATCGATTGCGTTATCGCTTACCGGATATCACATTCTCTTAGTAAAGCCACCAGTATTTGTGAGCACCGCCGATGCCTATTCGTCGGTTAAACCCAAACTGCCGCAACGACATTTACCGGAATTGGTGCAGATGCCTGTCGACATGTGGCGCGAAACCATAACAAACGATTTTGAAGACTCGGTGTTTACAAAATTCCCCGAAATCAAACAGATAAAAGAAAGGGTGTATGCAGCAGGCGCAACTTATGCGTCCATGTCGGGAAGCGGATCATGTGTTTACGGACTATTCAAGGAAATCCCTCAAGCTGTTGAACGATTATTCCCCGGATGTTTTGTATGGCACGATAAGTAATTGTTGAATTGTTGGATTAGTTTCCATCAGAATGGATAACCAATTGCAAGGTATAATGCCGAATTACCTTTAAAACCCTCGAAAAACGTCCAGCGATCACCCTGTGTTCTGGCAGGGTCATAAATACGCTTGCCTCCATCCACACGGATGATCAGCACACTGAGGTCTAAACGCAAGCCAATCCCGCATCCCATGGCAATCTGGCGGTAAAAGGTCTTCCACTCAAAAAGGCCGCCCGGTTGATTGTCGTAATCACGTATGGTCCATATATTCCCGGCATCGATAAAAGTAGCAAATTCAAGCCATTTGATCCATTTGTAACGATATTCGGCACTGAGAACCAGCCGTATGTCACCCACGTGTGTAGCAGGATTGCTTTCATCACCCTCTTTGTAATACTCGCCCGGTCCAAGATATCGTGTACTCCATCCCCTGACATTATTAGGACCTCCCCCGTAATAACGCTTTTCGAACGGCAAAATAGTTGAATTACCATACGGAAAAGCCACCCCGATAGCGCCGTGCATAGCAATTGCATTCTTGGGATTGAGCCGGAAAGTCTGTGCAAAATCAACATCGCCTTTTACATATTGCGCAAAGGGGTTACCGAAAATAGTATATTGTCCGTCGTCGGATTTTTTTGCATTTGACAGGCTGAAAATCCCTTCGAGTATATTACCCGATGCTTCGGAAGAAAAGCGCAAGGTGTTGAGTCCCCGCTTGAATTTCCCAACGTTTGTATTGGTATAGATAAAGCTGTAGCCTATTCCTGTTGTAAACACGTTTTCATAACTAAACCGGGTCAATGTATTACTTTCCTGGTTCAGGTAGTTTTCAAATTCAGCCGACATCCATGGCATCATTACATAATTGATATCAATGATACTTAAAGTCTGGCTAAGAGTACGTTTCTCGTTATCCAACTTCTGTTTCCAGCTTAGGTTAAAGAAATCACGGGTATATTCGGGCCGTTTCTGTAAATCGAAGCTAATACTGTACTGGGAACTGGTGGTATAACGGCTCTTCAGGTGCTGGCCAAACACAGGAATATGCGCCTGGGGAAAACTCAACGATAAGCCTGCCCCCACTTCATAATAGTTATGCAACAAAGTGTCGCTGGATACAAACTCGTATGCACCTCGTAATTTGATGGTAAGTTGTTCCCCTCCATTGAAAAGGTTGTAGTGACTATACGACACATTGACAGCCGCTCCGAGATTTCCGGCTTTGTTGGTGCCGTCGATCCCCATCTGCATGCCATGAATATTGCCCGGAGTCAGGTATACCTTGCAGTCAAGCATAGACGTGTCATTTACCATCACTTCCTTGTATTGGATATCGGTACGGCTCACACAACCCAAAGTACTGATGTGGCTGTAAGTCTGTTTGTCGCGTTGTGCGCTGTATATGGTTTCGCTTTTCATCAGCAGGTTTTTACGCAACACCGACGGACGCATAAAATGTGTGCTGTCATAGAAAATATGCAATCCATTGTAATCGATGGAATCCTTCATCCTGAAATGTACCTTGGCAAACGGATCGTATCCGCTAAAAACATCTATATGGCGGATATAATACAATTTGGGAGGAAGGCTATCCTGCAACACCATGGTCAGATCGACCTGCCGCGGCCTCCGGATGGTATCAGCCAGATAACGGAGATTGCTTTCCGTAGAGGTGTAGTAGCCCACATTCCGTAATAACTGGCTCACTTTAGTACGTTCTGTTTCGAGTTTGTCCATAGCAAAAATGGTTCCCGGAAGTAGCTCCGAACGTTCCCTCCGGTTGCGGACAGTCAAAATGGTATCGATTCTGTTGTCGTTCAATGAAACTTTATAGTCTCGGATACGGTAAGGTTCATTGCCTTTAACATGATATGTAACGTATATTTTCTTCCCGGAAGTATCCGTCAATGCTTTCACTTCCGCATGGAGAAAACCTTCGTTGGCCATTTCCATTTTAATATTTTGAATAGACTGTCCTGTTAATTTTTCGTTATACAATACAGGAGTCTTACCCGCTTTCCGAACCAACCAACGGCTGGTATCGCCTTTCAGCCAGTTGTAAATACGCAGGCTGATCCGTGGATCGTTGGGACGCTGTTGTATGTACGATTCCATTTTCGACCGGCTCACTTCCTTGGTATCGTCGAACTCCAATTTATTCTTATATAAAAGATAACGCCCGTCGGGAACGGTCCTGGTAATATTACACGAACTAAAAGACCACACCACCAACAACAAACCAATGACTTGCCGGATACTGAAAAACCAGTTACTACTTCTATATTGAGAAAATAAAACCAAATTTACCACATGCACATGAATGATTAGGTCTCTCCATACAAAGAAAACGAAAATTTAGCTCCGATGTTCGGTTTACCATTAACAGAGTTTGGTTATGAGCTCTCATGAATATATTCTTAAAAGACCTTGGTAGTTACTATTAAAAATTTTATCCATAAATAATGTTGAAGAACCTTCATTCTCTCTTTCTATAAAAACCGATCAATATTTTTTTTGCAAAGATCAATAATCCCATAAGGAATGATTTGCAAAAAATCACAAAACAATCAAATAAAGTGATCAATTATTATTTTGAGAAAATTTTATGTAATTTAAAACAGCTAATATGAAAAAATCACACGAAGATTAATTCTTTCGTCAAAAAGCAATAATAATACTCTTTTCCCATAAATTATTTTTGTATAAAAATATTACACCATGGAAAAGTCAAAAATAGTATTGAGCAATATTACAGATTTTTTAGGATGCAAAGAAGATCGTTATTTTTCGAATGGATTCAAATCTATTGATATTTTATATGGTGATGTCATATACGAAAATAACATCTTAACGACAAGCATTAAAGTACAATGCAAAAAAAACTGGTCGCAAAAAAACGGATTATGTTTAAAACCACATTTAGGTACAACCGAGTTTATCTCAATAGCGGCTACTGTTTCACAACAGCTATTAGAGAATAAGTTGGGACTAAATACAAACGACATTGAAACATCTTGGATCAGTCGATTCACATGCAAGGTAAAAAAATGCGAAAACATCGATTACAGCCATATTCCTGTATCAGGTAAATTCGTTTCAACAACGCCTCTTGAAGGTTTCTGCGAAAGTTGTATCAACGTTCATATTGGATCATTATCAGTAATGTTATACGTTCGCCATCCTTTTTTACCTTCGACAAGTGAACCTGTTGATGGTAAAAAAATTGATTTGTATAAAAGAGGTTATAAGTTACGTGATCATTCGATCACCGATGTTATTTTGGATAAGGAAGAAATGGTAACTGTTGGCAGTGTTTACCTTTCCGACAGTTGCAGAGAAAGCAGAAAAGGACTTGGAGCCAAATATATGGGTATGATTCTAACTGACTTTGTTTTAATAACTGGTCAATTAACACAAGCATTGCTTTACAATATGAATAAAATAAAAAGAGCTGAGAGCAACAATCTATGGTTAAGAGAAATTGATGTTTGGTGTGAAGAACCCCAAAATGAAACAAAATGCCACAGTGAGATTCGCTTTCTCAATATCAATATCATACAAAAAGACAATAAGACATGGCAATCGGTCACATTGTCTGGCAAACTTGGCAGGATAAATTCAAAAATTAAAGTAGCGCAAAAGATAAAATAGATGAAATAGTCCATGAAAAGTCAACCGTTAATGACAAAACATGGGCATTTTAAAATGAAAATAATAAACAGATGAAACGTATCGCAATAACTGGTTTCCCACAAAGCGGAAAAACAATCATGTCACATGCCTTGGCGGCTATGTCAGGTTTTGACGTCGCCACATGTCCTCCTTATCCGCAACTGGCTGTAAAATATGAACTGAGCCCCGAACGTTCGAAATGCCAGTGGCCGGAATCTTTTGAATATGGTTTGGCTTCATTTACCGAAAGAATTATCATTGAGCAAAACTATGAAGACAGGTATATTTCGGACGGAAGTGTTTTAAATGAACTGGTCTGGCTTAAATGCCGGTACCCACAGAACGAATTGATCTATGAACAATCCATGATTCATAGTTTGGAACATGTCGTTGCAGAATACACATCAAGCAAATATGAATATATCTTTCATCTAAATGCTATTGATTCTTCTGATATATTCGATCAATGCATGAAACAGACACTTAATCAATATGCCATTCAATATCAATCAATAGACGGATCAAATAAGAAAGAAGCCCTGAAACAAATCATTGATTGGCTTGAGATAAAACCGATACTATCACCGGGACATTCGTTATTAAGCACTTACAATAAATTAAACTACCGGAATGAAGATTGTAATTAGCGGTACCTATTCGACAGGTAAAACCACACTGAGCCTTGCATTGAGCTACCTCACCGGTATCCCGGCAACACATGCACGTACCATGAGGGAAATATTGCCTGCGGCATTTCCCGGTTATTCCTTGGAACAATGTGGCTCATCACAATTAATAGAATTAGGGATAAGACGTTTTGCCGAAAGAATACAAGCAGAACTAAAAATGGGTGATTCGTTTATCTCCGATGGCTGTTCCCTCCAAGAATGGCTTTACGGATCAACACGGTTAAAAACCGGTTTCAATCCGTCAGAAGACCCGGAAACCGTAAAGAAATGGCAAAATAACCATTTCGAAGAATGGCAGATTTTCCAACAAACAATTCATGCATTTGGAAAAGTAGTAAAGGAATACGCAAAAAACAGCTATGATACATTTATTCATCTACCGGTTGAATTCCCATATGTACCTGACGGACATCGTCCGGCAAGTGAATATTTCCGGAATGAATCGGATAAACTACTGACTCAAACTTATCAAGAATTAGGCATTCATCCTCTTGAGGTACATGGCAATATCCAAAAAAGATTAAGCACCATTGTAGGACATATGAATTTGGATCAGGTTATGAGCGTCAAAGATGCTATACAGTGTGCAATGGTTTATAAAAAACATAAATTTGACCATATCCAACAAGAAAAAAGCAAACATGATCTGGAAAACTTTTTCAACAGGGATCATGTAGCATAAAACTAGAATACAAAAAAATGAAAATCAAGCTGTAAATTTTTTTCTTACAGCTTTTTTTTTTGATTATTTTTTCATTTCTTTGTAAGACTTAACGAAAAATAGTGTCTATGGAAACGCAAAAAAGATTGTTTGAGATCATCAAAAGTAAAATATCCGAACAGTTCAGGCTGGCGGATGTTATTGAAGATTTGCTGGGGATAAGCTTAGACTCGGCTTATCGACGGATAAGGGGCGAAAAAGAGTTGACCTTGAGTGAGCTTCAAAAGATATGCACCCATTTCAGTCTGTCAATGGACGAAATATTGAATTACCAGTCGAACCGGGGCGCCTTGTTTCAATATGCAGCCGTGGATCTTACCAACCAGGAGAGCTACATTAACTACATAAAACGTTTATCGGATTCGTTGTCCGGGCTTAGGTCAGCTCCCGAAAAAGAACTTTTCTTTACGGCACAGGATATCCCATTTTACCACTTCTTAAAATATCCGGATTTATTATTCTTTAAATTATATGCATGGCATGATACGATCAGCAAAACACATATTTCTTATGGGAATTTTTGCGAGAAGTTGGACAGGGAGGTAATCATACCCATGTATGAACAAATGGCAAACTCATATTTGTGTATTCCGTCAAAAGAAATCTGGACCAATCAAACCATTGATACCATACTTAGGCTGTTGGATTATTATATTGAAATCGGAGCTTTTGCAACTAAAGATATGGTGTTGCTCCTTTTAAACCAGTTGCTCCAACTATTGGAAACAATTAATAAATATGCTGAAGAAGGATATAAAGGAGGTGAACGGAAAACACCTTACACGATGTATATCTGTTCTGTGGACCTGGAAAACAATTTCATGTTAGCCCGGCGAGGAGACCAATTGATATGCAACATAAAACTATTTACGGTTAACAGCATTGCGACCGACAACAAATCACTGTGCGACGAAACCGAGAAATGGGTCAATGATTTAATTTCAAAATCAATATTGATTAGCGGGACATCGGTAAAAGAACGGTTTCGTTTTTTCCAGACCACAAAAAACAAGATAGAAGGCTTGATTGATAAGGTTGAATTAATGAAGACATTCTAATTTGAAAGTGGAAAGTGGAAAGTGGAATAACTGAAAAATCTTCACTCTTCGTTCTTCATTCGTCACCGTCACCAATTCATAATTCATCATTATTTTCATCCTTTTTTAAGCAAAAAATCATAATCACGGATTATTTCTTTTGCAAAAATCCGTAATTTTCATACCCGATTTGGGGTAAGATAGTTTTTTTTACCAATAACATTTCCAACGTAAATCCATTTACTGCTTTTTCCCAAAACATCGATGGCATGCCTTAAAAATCAATTATAAGGCGAGTGATATAGGACATATATTTGTCCTATAAAACAAAAAAGAATGCCATGAGACGATTAATAGACTTAGTAAAATTAGCCCGGTTGGACAACCTGATCCGCAGGCAGGCAACGGGCAACCCCGAAGAACTGGCCGAACGGCTCGAATTGTCGCGCAGTAGTTTGTTTGAAATTATTGCATTCCTGAAAGAAGAAATGGGCGCTCCCATACGCTATAACAGGTACAGGCCGTCATACGTGTATGAGTACACGCCCAAATTTAACCTGGGTTTTGAAAAAGACCGCTTACCATCTTCCGATATGTATGACATCACAGGCGGTTCGGACAAAGCCGGACAAGACGATGTCGATATGGATGATAACAAATGGGATGATGATATTGATTTCAATGATTTATACAATGACGACTTTACCGACTTTTAAATAATGGACAACTTAGCGTTAGCGGTCTCACTGGAGGTAATGGAAAATGGAGAATGGAGAATGGAGAATCAATGTCGTTTAGTTAATGACTCTGACAGGTCGCCACGCCAAAGACCTGTCAGGCTACGAAGCTGCTGACAGGGTCAGAATAGAATTCTTAACAGGTAATGGAGAATGGAGAATGGAAAATCAATGTCGTTTAGTTAATGACTCTGACAGGTCGCCACGCCAAAAACCTGTCAGGCTGCGAAGCTGCTGACAGGGTCAGAATAGAATTCTTAACTAAATAACATTGGAGAACTTAGCGAAGCGATCCTGCCCGACTACTTCGTTCAGGCGGACTTATCGAAAAGATAATAATCAAAAATCGTCAATCGAGCTTGCGAACTCACCGAAGTTAATCATAAATCAAAAATTACTTACTCAAACGGACTTAATAAACTCAAAAATGAACAACAAGAACAGTTCACCCAATGCACAAAGCAGGCCTTCGTTTTAAGTACCATACAAGATATAATCAACGTGCTCTATATTTGTTTAAAATTAATTTACAGCACCTTGCATCATTTATCATTAACCATTTATCATTGATCATTATTTGCGACCGGATGACCACGGCCGAACTGTTCGATATCATAGCAGAAGCTCCGGCCTTTGACCATATGGTATTAAGCCCGGTTGCTCCTAACTGGAAGCGAAAACCCTTTAACAGCCCGCTTTCCGGAAAAAATATGAAAAATATTCCGAAATATTTTCACCGGTTTTTCGCAGTCCTGTTTTTCCGGACTATGCTACAGTATGTTTGCATCAAGTTTTAATATAAATAATTTTTTAACAATTTAAATTTTGTAATCATGAACAAAAAAGAATTTCTTGAAAAAACGGGTATTGACTCTAAAGCTTTAGACGGTTTCAGTGAAGAAACGTTAAATGAAATGGCAATGGATGCTATTGAAGGTGGTGGAAATAATGGTTTATTTTGTAAAGATAACAGTGGAAATTGTGTTGCAGGTTGCGCTTGCAGTGGTGGTGGCTATTAGTTTACTATTAAAATAGTGCAGAAAAATAAACTTCTGCACTATTTCTATTTTTTTAGTAATGACCTACCCCGCAACAAGCTGTCGGGGTATCAATAGGAATATTTTTATTTTCTTGCTGCAAGCAGCGGGAATTAAACCCAAAGAGATTAAATATGAAAGCAAGTAGATATAATTATTTTGTAGACTTCGAAAATAAAACAATTTGTTTTAATGGGGTAAGTGGTAAAGTATTTACAGTGAAATATCAAGAATTTCAATTCTTGAATAGCGTCTTAAGCTCATCAACTTTGCAAAAGGAAAAAAGAGAATTAACAAATTGGCTCTCAGACCACCACTTTTTGGTGAATGAAAATGATGATGAAGCTGAGCTATTTCGGCTCAAAAATCGGGCTACAGTGTTTAGCGGACCATACCATATGATAATCAACCCTACATTGGAATGCAACTTCAGATGTTGGTATTGTTATGAACAACATCCCAAAGGATATATGTCAGCACAAGTTGCAAATAGAGTCAAGCAATATGTGGATAAATTGATTAACGAAGAAAAATTCGAAGGGTTAGCACTTGGTTGGTTTGGTGGTGAACCCCTTTTATATTTTCATGAAATTGTTTATCCTTTAGCAACATATTTTAAAAGCAAAATAGAACGATTGGGACTACCCTTTATTCATAATATCACTACCAATGGTTACTATATTAATAAGGATATGATTCGAAAATTTAATGAAATCGGATTATATCATTTCCAAATAACATTGGATGGCGATCGTGAAACTCACAATAGGACACGGAATGCGCAAGGCGTATCATCTTTTGATATAATCTTGCAAAATATCATAAATTTATGTAACGATTTACCCAAATCGGAAATCTTATTACGTATAAATTACACCAATGAAATTATTGCAAAAGACTTTAGTTCCATACTTCAAGTTATACCTCATAAATTAAGATCTCATATACGGCTTCACTTTCAAAGAGTTTGGCAAACAGTGGAAAAATCGCCAAAGTGCAATGATGATATCGCAAGGAATATTGTGGCTTTACGAGAGATGGGTTTTTTTGTTATTCCAGATAATCACTTTTCAGTAAAACGAACTCATTTGTGTTATGCCGATCGATTTAATTATATCCATGTTAATTACGATGGAAAAATCTACAAATGTACAGCACGAGATTATTCAGAAGACCGTTCTATTGGTAAACTAGAAGAAGGTGGTGTAATTCAATGGAAGTCTGATATATTAAAGAAACTATATGCGAAAGCTAATTTTGAAAACGAAAAATGTATGAAATGCAAACAACTCCCTATTTGTGGTGGACCTTGCCTCCAAAATACTTTGGATTACAATGAAAATAAAAGTGATAATTTTTGTATTCATCGATTTAAAGAGATGGATGTAAACACATTTATTCGCGAATATTATCTCGGCATGAAAAAGAAAAATGAAATACAATACATGTGATTCATAAACTTTTTAACTCTATGTTTTCAATATAATAAAAATAAAATCAATGTATATGAAAAAGTTACTGTTATGTATCATGATGTTAATGTCCATACATTTATTACAGGGGCAGAATATTGTCGGAACTGTGAAAGACCAGGCCGATGGCTCCCCTGTTCCGTATGCCACCGCTGCGCTGCTGCGATCCGATTCGAGTGCAGTCACCGGCGTGATTACCGGAGACGACGGTAAATTTGTTCTGGCAAACATAGCGGCGGGCGATTATTTGTTGCAAGTGTCGTTTATTGGATATGAAAGAGAATACCGATCGGTGAATGTACCCACACAAAGCAATTTGGGAGAAATTACCCTGACAGAAAGCGCTAATAAACTACAAGAAGTGGTGGTGACAGCCGACCGTCCGCTTGTAGAGAACAAAGCCGACCGCTATATTGTAAACGTAAGCGGCAATATCCAAAGCGCAGGACGCGATGCATTGGATATTTTGCGCAACACGCCCGGCGTGCTGGTAGATATGAAGGGGAGCGTATCGACGATGGGCAAAGAAGTGGCCATCTGGATTGACGGGCGGCCATCTCGTTTGTCGGGCAACCAATTACAAACACTACTCAACTCCTTGAAAGGTGATGAAATTGACCGCATTGAGGTAATAACCAATCCGTCGTCGCGATATGATGCAGAGGGTTCCGGTGGAATTATTAATATACGTACTAAAAAGGGATTACAATACGGACTGAATGGGTCGATTAATGTCAATGATCAACAGAGCCATGTTAACAGAGGAAATATTGGTGCAAGCCTGAATTACCGTAACAGCAAGGTTAACCTTTTTGGCAATTACAGCATAGGACGTTATGATCTATGGAACAGGATGGAACAGATCCGTAACTTAGAAAATAATGATATGACAACTGTTTTCAACAGCAATACCCTCACCAAAACCGTTTCCCCCACCATTAGGCAACAATACCGACTGGGAGTCGATTTCTTTATCAACAGTAGAAATACTGTGGGTATCCTGTTCAATGGATACAATAATACAGGGAAGGAAGAAAAAGTTTCCGGGACAACAAGTATTATCAATCCGCTTGATAATATAAGCAGCGCTCTGTCTGAAAATTTTGCAACAGGAACAAACCGTAGCAATCAAGTGAACGTGAACTGGCAAAGCAATTTTGCAGAGGGGCAACATCTGGCTATTGATGCGGATTATGCACGGTTTTATTCCAACCCAAAGCAAAATACAAAAAATGAATATTTAGGTACGGACGGTGCGCTTATCGGCCTTCCGGAGCAACTGCGGAATGCCAACCCCAATACGGTAGACCTGTATTCGATAAAAGCGGATTACGATCAACCGCTGTGGAAGGATGCCAAATTGGAATCCGGAGTAAAAGTAAGCCGCAGCAAAACGGACAATGACCTGACATACGAGGGGTACATTGTCAGCGACTGGCAGATAGACGCCAGGCAAACCAACCGTTTTGTCTACACCGAAGACATTTATGCCGCCTATTTCAATCTCAGCCAGCGTTTGGGCAAATTTAGCCTGCAAGCTGGATTGCGTGGAGAATATACCCGCTGGGAAAGTGAACAGCGCACTACAGGCGAAATGAACGATACCGCCTATTTTAATCTGTTTCCTACATTTTTCGTTAATTACCAGGCATCGCAGGCAAATAATTTCGGATTGTCGTACAGTCGCCGGTTAAGCCGCCCTTCCTACAACGCTTTAAATCCTTTCGAGCAGAAAGTGGACGCCTATTCATATATCGTGGGTAATCCCGGCTTGACACCGTCTTATACCCACAACATAGAATTATCGTATTCGTTCAAACAAAGATTGATGGCACGCCTTGCATACAGCCATACCACCGATGAGATTGTGGAAACAAGCATAAGTTTGGGAAATGGGGATTACGCCCTTACAGAGACAAATTTCGGCAATAGCCAAAACCTGACGCTCATGGCAATGTACCGTACTCCCATTACCAAATTTTGGAATATTATGTTGATGGTGCAGAGCGGTTACCTAAGCAACAAAAACAAGGGGTATTCGAGCGACGGGATATTTACACAGGTGCAACTGAACAATAGCCTGACCATTACCCCTACGCTTTCGGCAGAGGTAACGGGCATGTATGTGACGGGCGCCAAAGAAGGATATTTTGAAATTAAACCGTTTGGTAGTGTAACCCTTGCCCTGCGCCAACAGTTGTTGAAGGGTAAAATGAGTATCGGCCTTACGCTTAATGATGTATTCAACACCTATATCATGGAAGGTACGGCAAAATTCGACCAAACCGATTATCAAATCAGGAATTATCAGGATACTCGTTCGGTCAACCTCAATTTCCGATATAACTTTGGCTCCAACACGGTAAAAGCCGCGCGTAACCGCAGAAGCGGTATCGAAGACGAAATTGGAAGGGCAAAATAATTAGAAAACTAAAAATAATTTATCAACCGATTAAATCAAAACAATCATGAAAAGTTTATTTGTAACCGTTTTTTGTTGTTGTGTGTTGATCGTACAGGCACAACCAACGAATACCAAAAGTTTTGTAAAGCAATATGCAAAAAAGGAAGGCTTTACAGTGGTCAGCATCAATAAAGCTGCGATGAAAATATTGTCGGTCATGTCGAAATTCAGCGCCAGGGACGATGATACCGCCATGCTCTCGCAAGTCGACGGGATCTATATCCTCACATTGGATGCAGGTAAAAAAGATGCCGTAGAAGTATTGGAAACCGATTTTGCAGCATTTTGCACGGCCAACCGGTACGAAAAGATGATAGAGGTAGAAGAATCGTCCGAGCTGGTGAACATATACGGCAAATTGGAAGGCGAAGATGTTACCGGGCTGATCATATGGAATACTTCCCTGAAGGATTCTTCGGTAAACTTAGTTTGCCTCAATGGTAAATTCACTTCCGGCGATGTTGAAAAAATTATCTCCAACCGGGGTAAATCCATTGCAGGCCTTTAGAAAGTGACAAGTGAAGAGTGAAGAATTTTCAGTTATTCAGTTATTCAGTTATTCAATTATTCAACCTGTCACTCGTCACCAATTTATCATTTTTAATTCTTAATTTTTAATTCTTAATTCCATTAACCATGTTACAGTTCAATTTAGTAGAAAACCTGATGACTCCTGCGCCCGACGACTTTATGGCGCAAACAGTCAATGTACGTTCGTACACCGAAGAAGAAATTGCCGACCAGATGCTCAAACGCGGCACGTTGCTCACCAAGGCGGAAATCCTGGCTGTGGCCGAGGTGCGTCAAGCCGTTATCCGGGACATCCTGGCCGACGGCGGAGCTGTTACCACCGCCCTGTTCAACGCCCAGCCGAGTATATCGGGAGTATTCAACGGCGCTGGCGATGGTTTCGATCCGGCGCGGCACAAGACACGGGTCAACCTTACGCCCGGTAAACTCCTGCGCGAAGCCGAAAAACAGATCAAAGCAACGAAGGTGCATGTAGCCGAACCGCTGCCATACATCACCGAAGTGAAGGATGTGGTAAGCGGCGCTGTAAACGGGCAATTGACAGCCGGAGGAGTGATCCAGCTAAGGGGTAGCAGGCTCAGTTTCTTTGCCGATAAACCGGGAAACGGCCTCTTCCTGATTGCCGAGGATGGCGCGGAAACGCGTTGCGATACCATTATAGAAAACAAGCCCGCACGGATCATCGCCATGCTGCCGGCCGGGCTTGCCGCAGGCAATTACTACATAGAAGTACGCACCACCTTGATGCAAAGCGGCGCCCGCGAGGGCAAGCAGCTTAAAACAGGACGTTTTGCCAGGATGCTGAGTATTTGATTAAGCGCCTTCACACGGTAATGGTAAATACCTTCACACGGTAGTGGTAAGCAGTTTCACACGGTAGTGGTAAATACCTTCACACGGTAAGTAGGCAGTAGGGCAGTTGAATTGTTGAATTGTTGAAGGTTGAATTGTTGAAATTTGGCAGTAGGGCAGTCGAATGACTGAATAACTGAACCGAGCCAGCGAACTCAATGAAGTTAATAACTGAAAATCAATGTCGTTTACTTAAGCTGTCCTTTCAGGATGCTGTAGCCATTGGTGTTCACTTTAAACCCCGAGGCGTTGCCATCGGGCTTAAATAAGTTAGCCTTTTCAGGCTGACGTGCTTTCGATAATCGGGCTGAACCGCAGTCCTGTATGGACAAGCTCGCCGAAGGCAAAGCCCAGTTTAATGCAGCCCGATGGCAACGCCTCGGGAATTAAATATCGGTCAAGAGCAGTCTGCGCGCTGAACCGAAACCCTGAAAGGGTGAGCTCAGCGTAAGCTAAAGCGCAACTTAATCCTTAAGAGGTTGTTTAAATTTTGAGTTTCAAAATGATTATGGAGTGCTACGTCCTCGTTCCTCGTCCTCGCAATGACGGCCGTTTACGTCATTGCGAGAGGCTACCCCAAAAAAATGTGGCACAATGCGGTTATGACAAATTTTCTTAAAATCAGCGATTTACGCAAATCTGTCATTGGTAGGCGATAGCCGAAGCAACTTAGCGATGCGTTCTCACCGAAGGTAATCTCTATAGATTCGACATCTATTAAAATATTGATAATCATGCATAAAATAATTTTTAAACAACCTCTAAGTAAACGATATTAAATTGAAAATTCTTCACTCTTCGTTCTTAGTTCTTCACTCGTAACCCGTCACCATTCTATCACCTGTCACCAATTAGAGATGAGCTATATAAAATTCCCATTTTTCAGGCAGTTAGACGCCATGGATTGTGGCCCCTCCTGTCTGCGCATGATAGCAAAGTATTATGGAAAAAGTTTTTCCGTACAGCAACTGCGTGAAAAATCATACATTCAACGCACAGGCGTAAATCTGTTAGGTCTTAGCGAAGCTGCCGAAAGTATTGGCTTACGGACAACCTGTGTACGCACTTCTATTCAGAAGTTAAAAGAACAAGCTAAACTTCCCTGCATCATTCATTGGAAACAGGAACATTTCGTTGTACTGTACAAAATAAAAAAACGAAAAGGTAAATGGTTTTTCCATATAGCAGACCCTGCCTATGGGTTAATCAAATATGAAGAGCATGAATTTAAAAACTGTTGGATCACTACCGTGCGGGATGGAGCAGAAAGGGGGGTTGCCATGTTGTTGGAACCTACGCCCCAATTTTACGGAGCGGAAGCAATCAAGTATGAAAAGATATCCATTTGGTTTTTGCTGAAATATGTAAAACCTTACCGGTCGATGATCAAGCAGTTGATTATCGGTTTGTTTCTTGGAAGCTTATTGCAATTGGTTCTGCCTTTTCTTACGCAATCCATCGTTGATCAAGGCATTGGGCACCGGAACCTGAATTTTATCCAATTGATATTATTAGCCCAATTGATGTTGGTGATCAGCCGTATGTTGGTTGAAGTGATCCGGCGCACCATATTGCTGCATATCAGTACACGGGTCAATGTGTCCCTGATTTCCGATTTCCTGACCAAGTTGATGAAATTGCCGATGCAGTTTTTCGACAGCAAGCTTACCGGCGACTTGATCCGGCGAATTGAAGACCATAAGCAGATTGAATCTTTTCTTACCCAATCGGTGCTGAATATTCTTTTTGCCACCATCACCATATTGATATTCGGTATTGTGCTGGCGGTTTATAACCTTAAAATTTTCCTGTTTTTTCTTGGGTTCAGCATCCTGTATATTGTATGGGTCAAGTTGTTCATGAAAAAAAGAGCCGATCTTAACCGGAAAAATTTTGAACAGATGTCCTTATACCAAACCAATCTCATGCAATTGATTTACGGTATGCAGGACATCAAATTGCTGGGTTGCGAAAAACAAAAACGGTGGGAATGGGAGAATATACAAGCCTCCCTGTTCCGGATCAGTATCCGTTCGTTGAATTTGGGGCAGATACAGCAAGTAGGCGCCACATTGATCAACGAAGTAAAGAACATAACGATCACCATACTTTCGGCTATCGCCGTGTTGGATGGCCATATAACGTTGGGCGTCATGCTTTCCATCCAGTACATCATCGGGCAAATGCAAGGGCCTGTTGAACAATTTGTGTCTTTCATGCAGCAGGGGCAGGATGCGCGGATGAGTTTGGAACGTTTGGGCGAAATACACGGGCAAGCAGATGAAGAACAAAGCGACCGGAATGATGTATCCGAATTGGAACCGGGACTGCCCATTACTTTCCGGAACGTATCTTTTACATACGGTTCTGAAAAATCAAAACAGGTCATTCAAAACCTTTCCTTAGACATACCTTCCGGTAAAACAACCGCCATCGTCGGGCTTAGCGGCAGCGGAAAAACAACGATGATCAAATTGATGCTGGGATTTTATCCGCCTACCAAAGGCGATGTTTTGCTGGGAAATCATTCGCTGAAGCACATCAGTTACAGGGAGTGGCGGAAGCATTGCGGCATAGTGATGCAGGAAGGGTACATTTTTAATGATACCATTGCAAACAACATTGCCCAAGGGGTGGAAGAGGTTGATAAGGAACGTTTGCTGTATTCGGTAAGGATGGCCAATATTCAAGAATTTATTGAAGGTTTGCCGTTGCGGTATAATACCAAAATAGGTAATACGGGTCAAGGATTGAGCCAGGGACAGAAACAGCGCCTGCTGATAGCAAGGGCGATTTATCGAAATCCGGGATACATTTTCTTCGACGAAGCGACAAACGCACTGGATACCAACAACGAACATATCATTCAAGAAAACCTGAACCGTTTTTTCAGTGGTAAAACGGTGGTGATTGTAGCACACCGTTTAAGCACCGTCAAAAATGCCGACCAAATTGTTGTGTTGAAGCAGGGAGAAATCATCGAAAAAGGAACGCATGCCGAATTGCTGCAATTGCAGGGCGATTATTATAATTTAGTTAGAAACCAGCTGGAACTTAGCAATTAATTAATGATGCGAATCAAGGGTTGGATAGATATTGTCGATCAGCTTGAAAAGCTGTATTTTCATAACCTCGGGTAAGTGAAGCGTAACCCGGGGAAAAAGTACAGATCTTATCTGCCTGCAAGGCAGAACCGGATCAAAATAAGAATCTTGCCTTACAGGCAAATGAATGGTTACATTGTCCCTCCGGAGGTCAACAACCTCCGGTTATGAAAATACAGCTTTTCAAGCTACCATTGTTTTCAACCCTTGATTCGCATGAATGACTATCGAGTAAATAATCGACGTTTTAATATTGTTGTTTGATATTGATTTTATGCGCTTTGCGCCATTTATAATTAACCATTTATCATTGACCATTACTTAATTAATGACATGGACAAGAAAGAAATATCGGAAAAGGACCAATCCCGGCATATTGAACTGCATCACAGGGAAGTAACAGATATATTGGGCACACCACCCAACTGGCTGATACATTCCGGCAGTTACTTGTTATACGTCATATTAATCCTGTTTCTTGTAAGCGCTTCTTTCATCAGTTATCCCGATGTGGTGCGGGGAACGGTGACCATTGACGATTTGGCCAATGCAGGATGGATAACAGCAAAATCAAGCGGGCAAATTGAAACCTATTTTGTGGAAAATGACTCCTTAGTAGAAAAAGGCGATACAATAGCCATCATGCAGAATCCGGCACATTTAAAGGATGTAAAAAAATTCCTTCAGATGCTGACCAATGTGGAACGATATTATCTGACGAACAACACCGATCTATTGCGAGGGTATCAGTTTGATCTGATTATGGGGCAAATGTCGGGCGCTTACGAAAATTTTACCAATGCCGTAAGAAGTTGTATGATCGATGATGATCATAATTATTTTTCTAATCGAAATACCTTTCTTCAAAAGGAGTTAGCTATTTTAAAGAAAGAGCCGGAGAAAAATGAATTAGCCATATTGAAAGTGGAACGTGATATTTTCGAACTGTCTGTAACGCATAGAATGGAAATTGAAAAAAACAGGAAACAGTTGGAATTGACTTATGAAGGTATGGTGAATGCGATACGTACCTGGGAGTCGGAAAACCTGATACGAAGCCATAGCAAAGGGCGGATAGTGCTTGGCGACGTGCGGTTGCTGACACGTATGGTCAATGAAGGCGACACCATAGCTTCTGTTATTTCAAATAATAAGGGTGAATATATCGCCCGCATACAATTGAATCAGGAACAGGTTTCCGGAGTAAAAACCGGCAATTCTGTGAACATCCGGTTAGCCAAATATCCGGAACATACCTACGGAATGTTGATGGGTGAAGTCAATTCTATCACTTTTATTCCTTACAGCAAGCGATACGTTATTGATGTCCGATTCCACGACCGGCTTCTTACAACCGCAAAAAAGGAAATAAAGTATGAACTGGGATTAAAGGGGGAGGCCAATATTATTACTTCCAGCCGGAGTGTATTGTCGCGGATATTCAATCCCATTTATGCTCTTTTTAGAAAAAATGGTCAGTAAATATTAGGCCTTACAATGACGTAGACGGTAATTCGCTGGTAGAGACGGGGCGCGCCCCGTCTCTACATTACATCATCCAGGTTTTTGCCCTAAAAAGGGTAGGCACTCGATGACACGTGGGGACATCTTTTCAGCTAATTTATATAAAATCTCTTAGTACATGACAAAAACCTTTATAAGGTTTGAACCGCAACCCTGAAAGGTAGGGTGTTCAAACGCATATACTGTTTTTCTGTCAAATACTCATATCTTTGTCTTTATAAATACCTTAAAATAAATTCAATATGAAGACAAAACATGAAGAAGAATTAGGAGTGGCGCTAAAGCAATGTCGCTTACTCTTGCGGAGGGAAAAGCAAAAGAATGCTGATTTGCAAAAGAGTAAGCAAAAATATAAAACGGAGAAT
>JAVBNI010000090.1:0-13594 GCA_031551645.1 Bacteroidales bacterium
CCTCGAAGCAGCGCCGCTTACCGCTTTCGTAGCGATGTGTATGGCGCATGCCGGTTATGTATCACATCCTGCCACGCAATTGTGCGCCTCATTCCTCACATCCACGGTTCGTGAAGATGGTTCATGGCCGATTGATACCGATCTGGCCCAGTGGAATACTTCGCTTGCCGTGAATGCGCTGGGTGATGATGTTCCCGGAAAGGCATACATCTCAGAAGTCATCAAAAGCAGGCAATTCAAGGTAAAACATCCGTTCACCGGGGCTATACCCGGCGGTTGGGGTTGGACAGGCTTACCGGGCGCAGTCCCCGATGCCGACGACACGCCTGCGGCGATGATTGCATTACATGCCTTGGACAACGGCGTTTGTTCGCGCGAAGTATGCAATGGCATAGAATGGCTGCTGGCCTTGCAAAACCGTGACGGCGGTATTCCCACCTTCTGCAAAGGCTGGGGAAAACTGCCGTTCGACCGGAGTTCGCCCGACCTGTCGGCGCACACACTGAAAGCCTTCCGCTTGTGGGAAAAACAACTTCCGGATGCTTTGCAGAAACGGGTAGTAACATCGTCGCGGCGGATCATCCGTTGGCTTGCTGCAAACCAACGTACCGACAGCTCGTGGTTGCCGCTCTGGTTTGGCGATCAGGAAAGCCCGGACGATGTATCGCCCGTGTACGGAACATCCGTTGTGGTGGAACACCTGTCCGGCTATGATGACCCGATAGCCCGGGAAATAGTTCGCACCGGCAGTCAATTTATTTGCCAAAACCAAAACCACGATGGCGGGTGGGGAGGTACTAAGGATGCACCATCTAAAATAACCATCACGGCGCGTGCCGTTGCTGCCCTGGCATCTACCGGCGAAATGCGCGACATCGCCGGCCGGGGAGCTGCATTTCTTTGCGACCGGTTTAAAAATGGCGTAGAAGCTGTCCCCCGCGAGCCAATCGGGTTGTACTTTGCCCGGCTCTGGTATTCCGAACAACTTTACGGAGTGTATTTCCCGTTGCTGGCGTTGAAAAAGCAAGTAGCCAGCAGGTTACAATGATACAAACCGTATCCTATTAGGTCTAAACCCGCCTGACCGGACAGGTAGGAGACTTGATAGGATTTATTGGGAGACAAAAAAGACCGTCCCGCCATTGTGACAGCCTCTTCTTATTCGTACAACCTATCCGAGAATGATTTCAAATATTCGATTCTCCAGAAGGTAATCGGACTTTTTGAACAGCCTCAATGTAAGGCAAAGGAATAATATTCTCACATAACTATCCGTTAAACACATCCAAAAATCAACCTGATTTTATACCTGACGTAACCTGAAATTACCTTTGTTGCTCGCTATCGCATAAGATCGGCTGCACCTCAGTTCGGGACGTATCCGCTTTCAGCAATAGCGGCCTTCCCTTTAGGCGATTGCAGGAGTTCATACAGTTTGTAGGCCATCGACGAGATGTCTTCGTCAGAGCGGATAATGGCGTATACTTCTGTGGTGTAGGGGTATGACCTGTTTTGTATGTTTTCTTTGCTTGGAGCAACACCGTCAATGGAAGGGCTCTTCACTCCCTTTTCCCTTATCATGAACTCTTTGTAATAATAGACGGTATAACACAAGCCGTAAAGGTCGAACAGCAAGCGTTCAAATACCATCATCATGCTCGAAATGTCCGGGAGGCGCCAGTTGCCTTCGCGCCATGCTTCCCATTCCGACATGGAAAGGTCTTTCATAAAGAGGTTTTCCATCAATTCCTGGCTTCCCGAATTGTCGTTGCGTGTATATGGATTTATCTTGTTGTCCGACCCTCCGACCTCTTTCCACCGGGTGATTTTTCCGGTATAAATATCCTGTATCTGCCTTGTTGTTAGATTGTTTGCCGGATTGTTGACATTGACCACAAAAACGAAAGCATCGAGGGCGATAGGTGTTTCCGTCAGGTCGACGCCTTTGGATGCGGCATATTCCTTCTCATCGTCGGACATTCTCCGCGCCGAAAGGATCAAATCTGTTTCCTTGTCAATCAGGTTGATAAAAGAATTATGGGTTTGTGACATTCTTAACTGTCTCTCGAAAACGTCGGCAAGCGCAGAAGTATAATCATAATTATACCGAATGTAATGCATCCCATCGTTACTGTTCAGAATCCATTGATAATCAACATTCAAAAGTTTACAAGCTATCAGCGTATTCAGAGGCCACGTGGAAGTGGAACCATCCATACGAGGAAAATTCCCTGCCGTCAGCCCTTCCAACGTCAAATCCACACGCTCCAGTCCGAAATCCGGATCAAGTTCCGGATTGTATCCAGGGATATACACCTCAGGGTCAGGCTCCGGACCTTTTTCACAACCGGCGAATGCCAGCATCAAACCGGCCAAAAACAGGTTAAAAATAAGTCTTTTCATGTAATAGTAACTTTAATTCAACGCAAAGTACAAATATAATTATTTTTATTTGACTATTAGCGCAAACTCGAAGAGGCCGTCCATACTTTTTGAACAACCTCTTTTTTCTTTTTAAAATGTTTGATTTAATTCAAAGAAAAAGTAATTTTTAGAAGTTTCATCTATCCCGGTTTATCTCATTTGAACCGAATTGAGTATAGATCAGCATCTTTCATATAAATCCGGAGTCTGATCTTTTGGGATGCTAATTTTTTTACATCACTTTTGCCTTTCCATTGTACGATCCGCTCAATCTCATTTCCGATAACGACTTCCGAATCGTCCATGGTATAACCCGGAATCGGAGATCCATTTTCGTTCTGGATTTCAATTCGTAATTCACCTGCTGCCGAAGTCGAATAGTTGATTTCGAATTCGTTGCCATTAAAGGTAAAAGGTTTGGTTACGACTGTACCTCCTTTGTATGGAGCCGATATAGAGACAAAACCATCGGTTCGCAGCGAATATCTGCATAAATGTGCCGTTGGTTGAGCGTAATCCCGGTTAACATAAATTGATATTTCCCCGGGTGAAGTTTGGACAATATTCAAAGCCGGGTAATTCGAACGGGAGACCCAATTATGTAAGCCTATGCCGGGGCGGATAAATGCTTCCATAAAAGTACGATCGTATTTGTTCCCTCCGCGCGATGTCATAAAAAAGACATCGGAACAATCTTTGAAATATCCCGGGTTGACATTTAATTCTTTAGCTTGTTCTTCCGTCAAAATCTGCCGGTTGGGCATAAATCGCCCTCCGATGGCGATGTAAATATGCGGAGCGCGAAAATATGGGCTGGTTTGTTGCGTATACAGATGTTCCATAGGCGCATTTCCAAATGACATTTCTTCTTTGTCGGACCAATTCACGAAGTCGGGAGATACGGCTCTGCTGACCGAACGAAAACCTTTGTAAAATCCGGTTGACCATGTCCGAAAATAACAAACATAACATTTTTCACTTTCCGACCAGAATGATACGTTTTGCGAGTCAAATTCCCCATTTTTCAGTACGCTTTCTTCCCTCTTTTTCTTCCAGTGAATTCCGTCGGCAGAAACATAGGAGATCAATCCGCTTTTATGGGTTCCTCCTAACGCTTTGTAGCGTTCTTCAGGTAAAGCATTGGGATTGGTATCCAAGAATGGGCAAAAATTATGGGTAGCAGGGGTAGCATTTGATAAAACAACATTGTTGTCGAGAGAACCATTGATCCGGTAGATTTTCAGATCCGGTTTTTCCCAGTGAATACCGTCTTTTGATTGAGCATAACATGTAACTTCGTTTGAGTTTCCATCTTCACCGGCAATTGGGACACCGCGATAATATGCCCGGTAGATGTTGTTTTCTTTGATAATCGTACAGTATCCGCTAAAAGCGCCTTCCCAAGGTTTATCAAAATAGAAAACGGGGCCTTCGTCATGTGGCGCATGCATTTGTAAACTTACTCCATCAAGTTTGTCAATCAGATAATTATCTGCAAAAATTTCCCGTCTGTTGCTTATGTCAATAGTTTCTTGGCTATTGCCAATGAGTGGAAAAAGTATAAAAATAGAGATAATCAGCCACCTCATGTTTATGTGATTAATTATTAAATATTTGTAGTGAAATAATCGATTGTCAATTATCAATTACTTAAGTACCATACAAGATATAATCGACGTTTTTGATATTTGTTTAAGATTGATTTATTGCGTTTTGCATCATTTATCATTAACCATTTATCATTACTTAGTATGGCGTTTTTACAATCTTACGGATATATTGTTCTTTCCCGTTTTCGACATACAACATGTAAGTCCCATTAGGTAATTCCTCCATCGGGATGGTTAATGTTTTCGTCCGTTTGGCTGCCATTTCCGAAAATACTTTTTCATCCGCTACATCAGTCAGTTTTATCTTACAGTTACGACCGGTTTCACCGGTAAAACGTACGGCCAGGTTTTGTCTCCTTTTTACATAAGGATCACAGATCAAAAAATTATCGTTAGTCGGGAAATCCTTTACGAGCGTTTTGCTCCGTAAGTCTTTGAGAATATAACAACCCGGATCGATCTCGATATTGGTAACACCGGCTACCTTGAAACTGAACATGTCATGGTTGGTATGTACAGGAACACGTACCAGCGTATCGGTATCGTTGTTTTTGATCAGCCTGATGTCCATATCCGTGATAAAAAGAGGAGTGGAGTACGCTGATCCGGTATGTTCCATTAGGATTTGGACATTTCCATGGCTATTTTTCCACGAAATATTGAAAATCGGAAAACCTTCACCGAAATACCACTGGTCAAAGAATAGGGTAAAGTCTATTCCGGTTTGTTCTTCGACAAAATGTTTAAAATCCATCCCGGTAGCGGTAGAAAAACTGTATTTACGAAGAAATCCACGCAGCACGTCGAAAAATTTCCTGTCGTCGTTGATGATATACCGGATATTATGTACCAAGGCAGCTCCCTTCTTGTAAGAAAGGCTCATGCTGAATATCCGCCAGGTATCGTCTGCCGACTCTTTGGGAATGAATACGGAACCTTTCTGCGACCAGGTGGCCATCGAATGGGCTTCACGCATCCACGATAAAGCCTTGTCGCGTGATGCCATACGTTCCAAAGCCAGATATTCGGAGTAGGTGGCAAATCCTTCGTTAACCCAGACATCCTGGAACGAAGCACAGGTTACCATATCGCCAAACCATTGATGCGCCAATTCATGGGCTACCAGCAGAAAATCAAAGTTGGAAAGCGTAGTCATGGTCTGATGTTCCATGCCGCCGCCCATAGGAGCTACACAATGCCCATATTTCTCTTTGGCATAAGGATAAGGAAGATACATTTCTGAAAACAGCTCGATCAACGCTGCCGTAGTATCAATGATGGCTTTGTTCGCTTCCAGGTAGTTATTCTTGTTGTATATGTAATTCTGTATCGGAACCGGGTTTTTTACTCCCTTGGGATGCGCATACGTAGTGTATTCTTTATAATCGGATACAGCAAACGAAAGCAGGTAATAAGCTACCGGATAACGGGTTTTCCATTCATAACGGGACTTATTGCCTGGTAGGGATGTAACGGAGGTCAGCACTCCGGGAGCCCCGGCTTTCAAATGTTGCGGCACTGTGATGAAAATATATGCCGAATCGGCTTTGTCGGGAAGATGTTGTTTGCAAGGAAACCAGTTTTTTGCATTAAATGGTTCGGAAAGCGTCCAGGTCACCGGAATATCCCATGAATTGTCCGTTCGATTACTGATTGCGGAGAAAAAACTATCGCCTTTGACTTCGGCAGTCGCATAGAAAACTGATATTTTACAGATTTTTCCAGCCGGAAGGGGGACAGGACATTGTGCATACAAGTTATCACCGTCGCGTTGGAACGATACCCGTCGTCCGTCCAACCACATGGAATCGACACGAATCGTGTTGCCCAGTTCTAATGTAAACCGTTGTAATCCGGATGTTTTTATTTCGGCTAAAATCTCGGCGTATCCTTTTATATTGGCAGTAGTATTATCCGCTTCTATGTCGATTTTATAGAACTTTACGTCGTAGTCTGTATACCAGTCCGGTAAAGATACATAACGATCTCCCTGTTGTGCATCAATAAGAGAAGGCAGGAACAGGCAAAGGATGATATAAGATAAATATGTTCTCATTAACAATAAATTACAAAAATTGCAAAAATATATGAAATATATCGGATTGCATCTTTTTGTAACAATTATTTTTTAGTGATGTTATTATAGAATATCTTTGCTTTCAGCTATTAGGATACGTGTCCTGTGGATGTGGGATTAACCCTTATCGTAGGCTGGACTGATAGCTTTGTTAAAATAGTTTGTTAATTTTATCCTATGGCCTTCATAGACTATTATCAGATACTTGGTGTCGATAAAAATACTTCGGAAAGTGAAATCAAAAAAGCATACAGGAAGTTGGCGCGGCAATATCATCCCGATATGAATCCCAACAACCCTGAAGCTCATAAAAAATTCCAGGCGATCAACGAAGCCAACGAAGTATTAAGCGATCCCGAAAAGCGTAAAAAGTATGATCAATACGGGGAAAACTGGAAACACGCCGAACAGTTTGAAGAAGCGCGTCGTCAACAATCGCAGTCACAGTCGGGTGGGGGAGGCGATTATTGGTCATCGGGCGATTTCTCAGGTTTTGGTACTGGCGGCGATACCGAAGGATTTTCTGATTTTTTCGAATCCCTTTTTGGCAATCGCGGTGGGGGAAGGAGAACAGGCCGGAGCGGCGGTTTTCGTGGGCAGGATATTCAAGCGGAGTTACATCTGAATCTGCGCGATGCGGCCAAAACACACAAACAAACATTGGATGTAAACGGCCGGAAAATCCGCATTACAGTACCTGCTGGCATTGCCGACGGGCA
Organism: Bacteroidales bacterium; assembly: GCA_031551645.1. Taxonomy (GTDB): domain Bacteria; phylum Bacteroidota; class Bacteroidia; order Bacteroidales; family UBA4181; genus JAIRLS01. The sequence continues at coordinate 6,831 of JAVBNI010000090.1, forward strand.
AATGATCAAACTTGCCGGACAAGGCGCCGCCGGGATGAATGGCGGACATGCCGGGGATTTGTACATTACTTTCAAAATTGCTGAAGATTCTGAATTCAAACGCGTGAACGACGATCTGTACATTTCGGTGCCGCTCAATCTCTATACAGCGGTTCTGGGTGGCGAACAAATGGTAAGCACGTTGGATGGAAAAGTAAAAGTGAAAGTAAAACCCGAAACGCAAAACGGTACGAAAGTCAGGTTGAAAGGCAAAGGATTCCCGGTTTACAAAAATGACAGACAATTTGGTGATCTGATTATCACTTTTTCGATTGTTGTTCCAACCGGGTTGACCGATAAGCAGAAAACATTGTTCACCGAGTTGTCAGAATTATAACGTAAAATCTTGAGTCATGCGAGCCGATTTAATCATTGTAAGCGAATATTGTCGCAAATGTGACATAGAACCATCGTTTGTTGAACTTTTGGCAGAAGAAGGATTGGTTGACATACAGATTGTTGAAGGCATACAACATCTTTTAAAGTCGCAGTTGCCCAATTTGGAACGTTATGTACGGTGGCATTACGATTTGTCAATCAACGTTGCGGGTATCGATGCCATCAGGCATTTACTGGAGCGAATAGAAGACATGCAACGGGAACTATATATGTTGAAACGACAATTGTCCGAGTTATCCGAGTTGGATGCCAGCATAGAAGATGAGGAATAATATATTTTACTTTTTGGAATCGCGTATCATTAAGAATATTATTGGCACTTGGATATTTTTAACGTTCTTGCTTCATATCAACTTTCTCAGTGGGAATGGTGTGCACTCATTTTATGCGGGGTGTGCATCGGTATGGCTAAAACCGGTATCAACGGGTTAGGTACAGTTATAGTACCCATACTTGCCTTTATTTTCGGAGCCAAACCTTCTACCGGCATTGTTTTACCCATGCTTTGTGCGGCCGATCTGTTTGCCGTGGTATACTACCGCCGTAGCGCTGAGTGGAAATACATCATTCGTCTTTTACCATGGGCATTAGCCGGATTTGCATTGGCTTTGCTCACAGATCACTGGGTTCCTGACAAGGGATTCAAAACACTGATAGCAATTTGTATCCTTATCGGACTGGTTGTGATGTTGTGGAACGAGTGGAAAGCTAAAGACACTCATGTCCTTTCGGCGTGGTGGTTTACCGCTTTGTTCGGTATCATTGGCGGTTTTTCAACGATGATTGGTAATGCTGCGGGACCGGTTATGTCGGTTTTCCTGTTGTCGGTACGATTGCCTAAAAATTCGTTTGTCGGTACGGCTGCCTGGTTTTTTATGATTATTAATTATCTAAAATTACCATTACAATATTTCGTGTGGCACAATATCAATAAAAATACCTTGTTGCTTGATTTGTCTCTCTTGCCGGCCATCATCGTCGGATTGTGGCTGGGAATTGTTTTTGTAAAAAAGTATCAGAAAAAAACTATCGCGTTGTCGTGTATGTATTAACGTTGATTTCTACCTTGCTGTTGTTTTTGTAAGGATAATTCAATTTATCACGTGGCAAATAATCAGTTGATTGGTTATTGTCGAACGACAAAAAGAGTAGATTAATATCTTATGTGCAGCAATGCCAAAGTAAATTCTGTGTTTTCAAATAATAAAATGTTCCTGTCGTCTATCATTTAACAGGTTTTACAAGATTAAAGAATTGTGTTTTGAAAGCGAGTGTCAGGTTGAGTACTGGCGGATATTTTGCGCATCGGGTAATTCTGTCCTTTATCTTTTGCAAGCTCGGTTGCTACGCCCTTGGGAGATTCCATTGTTTTTCCAGCATTAGCATTCCAATGCAGCGATTTGTATATTTTTTGTTTTAATCCGAGCGACATCTTCGAATGATCCGATTGCATCAATTCTCTTGCCATGCGGTTGGCTGTTGCCCATTCACCTTTGGCTTCATATAGTCGTAAAAGAAGAAAACGGGGATAAACATTATCAGGTAACGTTGCCGTTGCTTTTTTAAAGGCAACCTCAGCTTTATCATATTCCTTAATAGTTTGACAGAGTATTCCTAACTCTATGTACGACAACGGTGTTTGCCCGTATAATAACCCTTTTTCAAGCTGGCAAATTTTGGCTTTAATTTTTTCCAGTGTTTTCATAATGATAGATTTTTAAATTATACAATTTCATATTTATTGATGCAAAAATAAACGAATTTTTCAAATAATACTATATAAATAGTATTATTTTTTAGTAAAAAATGTTTTTATTTAATTTGAACTGTATGACTTGTTTGTAACGTTTTATTTCATACTCTATTAGGTGTTATTTATTTGTTGTTTAGAAATACTTGCTAAAGTTAAAGCACCGATAGGTTCATAAAATTTAGTTGAATTTTAATCACAGACTTCGTGGGATGACATGATGATGTTTTTCTTCTAAAACCATTATCATGTTATCATCGACATAAACCCAACCTACTTCAATCCGATGGTAAGAATGTCCATCTTTTAATCCGCTTCCTGCAAGCTTGGCTTTAAAGATTTAAACAGTCTTTAAGCCAATAGTAAATATTCAGTCAATCATTTTTATCCGTAATAATATCAGCAAATTTAGTAAAATAAGTAATACTATTTTCGGTGTTCACGAAATACCAATACTTTTCCTTTATCTATTTCAATCAGAAACTCATCACCGCATGCTTCGTTTAATGATCCCTGCCACCATGATAGTAATGCATGCCCATAAAGAGGATATTTCAAATTACGAAGCGTAAAAGTAGTATCGGGAGTAAGACTGAAAATAGAAACCTGTTGCCCTTCAAAACTTTCGTAACAAGATGATGATTGTATATTGGGGACAAACACGCCATAATCGGTTATCATTTGGACATTTGCATATGCTGCATAGTCGGCCAGCAGGGATATATTGGCAATGCTGTGATCTTCACGCTTACCGGTAGCTCCGAGAATAGTGATGTTTGTCCATTGCTTTTTCACGCAGAATTGTACTGCTTTGGTCAGATCATTAGTTTCCTGATCGGAGAAATGATGCAGACAATGGCTGTAACGTTGCCGGACCGGTGGTGAGAGGCTGTCAAGGTCACCGACAATGTCATGCGGTTCGAGCCCATACTCGAGTAACGCTTCTGTAGCGCCGTCACAACATACGATATGTTCTGCATTTTGCAGAAATGAAAGTGGTACCGGATGTTGCGGAAACGCCCCGTTGGCCAGTACGATTGTCCGGTAAGGGTATATGAGGGAAATAGCCATTTATTGCGCTTTGAACGATTCTTTCCACTTTGTCCAGCCCACAATCGACATGATCCCGTAAACGAGGAAAAGCACTGCGGTAGGATAAAGTTCACGCCAAAGATACAGTATTGATGAGAAAAAATTGATAAAAATCCATAAATACCAATGTTCCAGAATTTTTTTCGCAAGCATCCAGGTTGCGGTGATACTCAATGTCGTGGCCAATGCATCGTAATATGGAATGGGAGAGTCGGTGAAATGATCCAATACGTAACCCATTGCAACAAATAAAACGACCGATATGGAAAAAAGGATAAAAGCCAATGGGAATTTGATCCGGCAGATACTCAGTTCAGCCGCCAGTCCGTCCGGTTTCCGGGCATAACGCCAGCAATACCAGCCATATATACTAACAATAACATAATAGATGTTCAGCGCCATACCGGCATAAAACTTGGATTGAAAAAATACGATGATGTAAACGGCCGAAGTGAAAAATCCAACGATCCACATGACGCTTTTTTGCTTTATTTCCAAGTAGATATATAATAACCCACTTGCTACGCCGAATAATTCTATATAATGATCGCTTGCCCAGCGGATGAATTGATCCATCCAATAAAATGTCTGTGATAAGTACATAAAATGTTTCTGAATTATCGGGTGCGAAGGTATTCATTTTACTTAAAAAGTATCCTCATTTACATAATCAACGTTTTAATTTTCGTATTTCATGCTGGAATATTGCGATTTGTGTTAATAATCAATGGTCAATCATCAATATTCGATTACTTATTTGTCTCGTCGCTTAAACGTTTAAGCTATTGTAAAAAATAATAGTTACATTTTTTGGAAATAAAAAAGAGACAATCTACTTTTGTGTTGATCATAACTAAATATATCAATCGTGAAAGCATTAAAAATAATTGGAATTGTTTTATTGGTATTAATTTTAGGAATAGTCATATTTGCGTACAGCAACATGCGTGATAAACATTCGGGATACTCGCTTGACCTTGATATCAGGCAGACTGGTGATGCCCCGCTCAAAGTTGGTTTCGCTGCAGTGACTATTACTCCCGAAATTCCCGATCGGTGGCATGACAACGACGGTAATTTCCGCTATGAACCCGACAAAGGCGATACATATGATGATCTGAATGGTAACGGAAAGTTTGACGCATACTGGATTGCCGGTTTTGGTAATAAAGTGGCTGCAAATGGCGTACATGACGATTTGTGGGCGCGTACCATGGTTATCGACGATGGAAAAACGCGTTTGGCAGTGGTGTCGGTCGATTTGGTTGGCGTATTCCAACCGGTGATACTTGACATCCGGCAGATGTTACCCGAACAAGCCGGTATTACTTACCTTACTGTGGCCTCAACACATACGCACGAAGCGCCTGACATGCTGGGAATGTGGGGCGGATCATATTTCAAAAGCGGGGTAAATAAAGAATGGCGCGAGTATATCAAGAAACGTGTTATACAATCCGTTACGGAAGCTGTGGCCAATATGCGTCCTTCCGTATTACAATTTACCCAGAATCTAACCGACGGCATGGTTACCCTTACCGATACCCGCGAACCGCATGTATATGATCATGGGTTACGTATGATGCATGCTGTCGATGCCGAAGACGGTCATACACTTGGAACACTTGTCCAATGGGCCAATCATCCTGAAACCTTATGGAGCCGCAACCTGCTGGTATCCTCTGATTTCCCACATTATTTACGTGAAGCTGTTGAAAAAGGCGTATATAATGGCGACAGTCTTGTCGAAAAAGGCGTTGGTGGTGTGGTTGTATATGTCAACGGTGCTGTTGGCGGGTTGATGACCACGCATGCCAGTACAGGAGTGAAAGATCCGTTCAAGGATACCACGTACGTGGAACCGTCGTATGACAAGATACGTGCACAAGGCGATACATTGGGACTGATTATATTACGTACAATGAGAGACAATCCGGTGGAAGTGAAAGAAGCTTGTATCAGTCTCCGTGCAAAAAGTTTCGAGTTACCGTTTTCCAATAATACGTTTCGATTGGCTGGAGCCATCGGTTTGATGGATGCCGATCTTGTCGGATGGATGAAAAAACGTACGGAAGGAGCGGTATGGAGTGTAGGTCCTGCAACTTTCCTTCAAATCCCAGGAGAATTATATCCCGAAATACTGAATGGAGGAATCGATGCATTACCTGGCCGCGATTTTGAAATTGATCCCATTGAAACTCCTCCTTTGCGTGAACTGATGCGCGGTGATTTCCGCTTTGCAATTGGTCTGGCAAATGATGAAATCGGGTATATCATACCCAAAAGCCAGTGGGATGTTAAGGCGCCCTTTGTATATCGTGATAGACCTTATTATGGCGAAAGCAATTCAATGGGCCCCAATACAGCGCCGATATTGTATAAGGAATTATCTCAAATGATCCGTGAATTGAAATGAAGCAATTATTGTTTGTAGCGTTGGTTTTGTGCGGAGCGGTTGTTTCTGCCCAGGTTAAACTGGCACCGTTACCTGCATCAAAAAATAAAGTTGTTGTGATAGCGCATCGCGGCAACCACGCCGAAGTGCCCGAATGTACTTTGGAAGCCTTTGCAGCAGCCATAAAAATCAAGGCTGATTATGTGGAAGTGGATGTGCGTACGACGAAAGATGGACGTCTGGTTGTTCTCCACGATGCAACGGTAAACCGGATGACCAACGGAACAGGAAATGTCAAGGATCTGACTTGGGATGAAATCAGACAATTGGAAGTTGTTGGTAAGAAAAAATCCGATAAAAAGGTTTACCGGATTCCACTCCTCGAAGATGTACTGAAACTTTGCAAAAATAAGATCAATATATACTTGGATTTCAAGGATGCCGACGTACAGCAAACGTGGGAACAAATACAGGCGGCAGGTATGGAAAAACGGATCGCAGTATATGTAAACAGGATATCTCAATATAATGACTGGCGAAAATATTTGCCACAAATTCCAATAATATCAAGCGCTGTTACCGATACAAGGGAAGATGTTACCACTGAGGAACAATTAGCCGCTGTAATAAACCGCACTCCAATTGAAGTTTTTGACAATGTACATGATAAAAACCTGATAGCTTTTGCCAACAAGAATCATGTTGCTGTGTGGTTGGATGTGGATAGTAAAAATGAAGGACCTGACGCCTGGGATAAAGTTTTAAGCACAGGCATACAAGGTATCCAGACCGATAATCCCAAACCTTTAATAGATTATTTGAAAAAGAAAGGCTTGCGATGACGCTCGGTAATGAAAGGTATACAAGCCTATCGCTTTTTTAGAAGCGATGGGCTTTTTTAGTGTGCCGTGCATGATTGATTAATTTGGTGGTGTAAGTCCACTACGGGGGTAGATAGCGACCAACCGTTAGCCGCAGGCAAGGGTGTCTACCGCGAGGGGACTCTGAAAGAAGCTGCAGGCAAAATCCCGGTCTGAGGAACACGAACATCATATAAGGCCTATGCAGCATGGATGAGTTTGCTAAACA
>JAVBNI010000107.1:0-3121 GCA_031551645.1 Bacteroidales bacterium
TCTCCACTATCTGGATTTTGATCTTGCCGCCTGGCTGTTTTTTCATCCTGACAAACATGCTGCAAAGATCGGCTTTTTTTATATCCAACTACAAGAATTTCAGGGGATTTATCGATGGGGCACTACAAAACGACTTTGGTCTTACACCACTGTAACTCGCTATATATCAAGGATGGGGTGGAGAATGAATGCGCTCAAACCGTCAAAGTCAGGAATATATACTTTTGCTGCATCTCAAGGCTTAAAAATTCTTAATTTTGTTCCCTATAACCTGCCCTTCATGACCATCGACCAGATAGAATTAGATGATAGCAATGTTACTTTCCGATATGCCGCCGACTTTATCCGGTATACCGACAGGCCGGTGTATCTGACAGGTAAAGCCGGGACGGGTAAAACCACGTTCCTGAAATATATCAAGCAGACCACAGATAAGGAATATGTAATCCTTGCCCCGACCGGCGTGGCGGCTGTGAATGCGGGCGGGCAAACCATTCATTCGTTTTTCCAGATCAAGCCGAGCGTCTATGTTCCCGAAGATAACCGATTAAGGAAAGTGGCGCCCAAAAGCGATGAAGACCGTGATACCATTTATGACCACTTCCACTACAACGAGAACAAGATGAAGATCATCCGCAACCTGCAACTGCTGATCATTGATGAGGTGTCAATGGTACGGTGCGATTTGCTGGATGTGATTGACAAGATATTACGGATATATCGTGATTGGGAAAGTGAACCGTTTGGCGGTGTACAGGTGTTACTCATAGGCGATACTTTTCAATTGTCGCCTATTGCCAATGCCGAGGAATGGAAGATACTGGGCGCATTCTACGATAGTCCTTTTTTCTTCAGTTCCAGGGTAATCCACGAGCATCCGCCGGTATACATCGAACTGAAAAAGATTTACCGGCAAAAAAATCAGGCGTTCATCGACCTGCTAAATAATGTCCGTGTCAATCGGGTGACAGACAGCGATATGGACTTGCTTCATTCACGCTACAATCCGGCGTTTGCGCCCGGCGAGAATTCCGCATATATCACGTTGGCTACCCATAACCGTATGGTGGATGACATTAACCGGGCAAAACTGATGGAACTTTCTGCCAAAGAAGAAACTTTCGAAGCCGTTGTGACAGGTATATTTCCCGAAGATATCATGCCCACTAACCGTGTCCTGAAACTGAAAGCCGGGGCACAGGTAATGTTTGTGAGAAACAATCCACCCTTTTTCTTTAATGGTAAAATTGGGCATATCAAGCAGATAGACGAGACGCAATTGATTATTGCTTTCCCGGAAGGAGAGGAAATAGATGTGAGCCGGGTTGAATGGCAAAACGTGCGGTATACGTGGAATCGGCGTAGGAAGAAAATACAGGAAGAAGTCATCGGTACGTTTACCCAGTTTCCAGTGAAGCTTGCCTGGGCGATTACTGTACACAAAAGCCAGGGATTGACCTTTGAGCATGTCATTGCCGACTTGGGCGCCGCTTTTACACATGGGCAGGTTTATGTTGCCTTGAGTCGCTGCACCTCGCTTGACGGGTTGGTACTCAAGTCGAGAATTGGCAGGGCAGCAATAAAAACCGACCCATTTACCATGCAATACGCACAAAACGAGATACAGGACGAACAAATTGAACAAGTATTGGATACGGCCAAAAACGAAGAACGTTCGGCCATTATAATACAACATGCTGTAGTAGAAATGTCCATTGAAGAACTGTTTGTTAAGATCGGGATGATCTTCGATGATGTGGAACTGACTTTTAGCGATCTCTCATCGCGATTGGTCGAGTTGTTGTCAGGTGTTCAAAACTCATTTGTCCAGATTACCTCAGAGCTTGACATACAGGAAAGTGACCTTGTAGTGCTGCTGTTTTTCTGCCATTTGCTGGTCAACAACGGTTACGAGGATGTGAAAATATCGGACTTGGAAGAATTATACGATTCGAAAAGCGATTACAGGACGGTACGGTTCCAATTTTTGAAAAAGACCCATCCGTTGTTCGCGCTTGGGTTAGTCGAATGTGCAGGAAATCATTATCGCCTCGCGGATAAGACACGGGAAGAATTGTTGCCAGAGATGTTTCCCGTTATTCACGAAATACAACCCATTATACAGGACGTTAGGGAGAAAGATATGATCTATCACAAAGAAATAACGCCCAAACAATTATTTTATAATACACAGGAACGTAGTCAGATAGACACATTAACCAATTTGTTGGACGAGGCACGTTTTAAGGAGGTGCAGCAACGCCTAGAGGCTTCGGGTATGCGAAAAGGCTTTGCCTGTATTTTCTACGGTGCACCCGGAACCGGAAAAACCGAAACAGTATACCAGGTAGCCCGCCAAACCCAGCGTGATATTCTTTCAGTGAACATCAGCGAAACCAAAAGCAAATGGTTTGGCGAAAGCGAAAAACGTATCAAGGAAATTTTTAATAAGTATAATGCTTTGGTAAAACAGTCTAAGATAGCGCCCATATTGCTGTTCAACGAAGCAGATGCGATTTTCGGCAAACGAAAAGAAGCATTGACCCAATCGGTCGATCAAACAGAAAATGCCATACAAAATATTATCCTTCAGGAAATGGAAACCCTCGAAGGGATTCTGATTGCTACCACCAACTTGACACAAAATCTTGACCAAGCGTTCGAGAGGCGATTTCTTTACAAGGTGGAATTCAAAAAGCCGTCGGTGGAAACCAAACAAGCGATATGGCAAACATTGATACCATCCCTTGTTCCCGAATCCGCTGCAGAATTGGCTGCCAGTTATGATTTCAGCGGAGGCGAAATTGAGAATATTGCCCGCAAGGGAACAGTAGAGTTTATCTTAACGGGTATCGAACCAACATTGGAACAGCTTCATGAATATTGCAAAGCGGAGCAGTTGAATAAAAAGCAAGGCGGGATAGGGTTTAGGAAATAGGCACCGTGACTAAGTCGAAATAATCAAACAGGTTTAACCTGTATTAAATCGGGTAGGAGAAACGGGATTATTTCCCGTTTCGACCTCCCACACCACCCGGCATACCGTTCGGTACCAAGGCGGTTCCGTGCTTTGACACATTACTGCGTGTGAGATGTTGTTTTCAGTTATCCCTTCGGGACG
>JAVBNI010000223.1:0-9372 GCA_031551645.1 Bacteroidales bacterium
TCGCAGATCAGGATTCCGTCGCGCATGTTGAACGGTATCACCATTTTTTCGCCTTTGTAGGCGCGGATGGCTCCTTTACGGATGATCCAATCGGTGGTATCGATAAAGTTATGCATCGAATAAACGGAATTGACGGCATGATAATCATCACCCAAATCCTTGAATATGACTTTCGACATTGCTAAGTGGTTGAATTGCGCATAAGTTTGGGTAATCACCATATCCGCCAAGTATTCGTACATATTATCCCCTTCCAAAAGCCGTTCCTTTTTACCGACTTCATACTTGTTGTTCAATTCTTTCAATTTTTGGGGAATATCGCTTGTCGGCTGCGTATTTTTGGTGATGTATTCAAATTCTTCGTGGTACTCCTTCAGAAGGATTTTTGTTCCCGTCATTTTTTTGGCGTGATGGTTACATACTTTCAACCCGAAGTTCCGCGAGCCTGAATGAATGGTCAGGTAATGCGAACCGTCGTTTGCCGATTCTCCGACTTCAATAAAATGGTTTCCACCGCCCAGCGTTCCTATCGAATAGTAAAAAGTATTTTCTCCGATGCCGACCTTTTTACACAAGTTGGTGATATACTCCCTATTCACTGCAATAGACGGTTTTTCTTCGCCAAAACGCTTTGGCCATTCATTTTGAAAGGCTTTCATGTTTTTATTGACAGCTTCGAAATACCGTTCCACCCACCAATCATCAAAGTTTTTTTCCTTACGGATATTCATTCCCATGGGAACGGAACGCCTGATAGCATGGTCGAGTGTCGGCAGGCGGTCTGCATCAATCCGTTTGTTCAATTGATGAGCGGTAACCGAACATCCGATATCTACCCCGATATAGTTGGGATTCACCATTTTGGTCATCGGCATCGTAAAGCCGATCACAATGCCTTTTCCCACATGGGTATCGGGCATGATACGCACAGGTACGCCTTCGGATATCTCGTTGTTCAAAATATTCTTCACTAAATCAACAGCTTCTTTTTCGACATCGTCGATGAAGATTTTGCAATCTTGGTTGTATTTTCCTTTTAATTCTATCATGATTGAAATTTTTATTTAGCCACAAAGGCACAAAGGCTCTAAGTTATCAATATTTCTTTGTGCCTTCGTGTCTTGGTGGCAACTTATCCAATTTGACAATGCAAAGTAAATAAAGCGATGCGCAGTGTTTTTGCGCAGTGAAAAATATTTTTATTAAATTTGAAAAAAAAATCAATATGCCTAAACATAGTTATTTTCTTTTTCCACTATGGATGATCATCATAAGTTATATTGTATTAATCTTTTCAATTATTATTGCTTTTATTGGATTAAATGCAGGTAATTATGCCGAAATGATTTCTCTAATACCATTTGTACTGATCACTTTGATTATAATTACATTTCAATCAGTTATAATGGTTGAAAAACCTTCCAATAGAATGATCAAACAATCAAAAATGCTTGGTATTTCTTTGTCATCCGAAAAAATACGTATTCCCAAAGAATGTTCGGTCATTCTTAAGAAAAAGAGTATAACAGGAAAAGGTTATTATAAAGCAGCTGTGGGGGTGTCATACAAATTGAATGCATGTGACATGTATTTTGTCACCCCGACTAAGCGTTTGACAAGAATAATCAAAACAGATAGTAAAAGAGCTTTAAAAATTGCAGATTTTTTAAAGAGAACGCTTGATCTTGATTATGTAATCATGGATTAATCCTTTATAAACGTAGCGTATAACTATAAAACTGTTTTAGCATGGCAAATTACATTGATGCGGTTCTCGAAGCGCAATGATATCCCGATATACGTAGCGACAAAAGGGCATTTGGTAAGTATTTACAAAATGATAACTTGTTTTAAATGTGAGCAATAGTGTACTATTCTTTTTCGAAAAGATTATTTATATCCTGTAGGTCATATTATCCTGTCTGACAAACAAATTATTGCATCATTCCTTAGGCGCATTATCTGATAATCATGCGAATCAAGGGCTAAAACAAAGAGATAGCTTGAAAAGCTGATCAATAAGATCCATCCAATCCTTGATTCGCATTAATTGTAAAAAATGTACCGGAAAAACAAAACCTTCACCAGGAACCATCTTCAAAGCCGGGGATCATATCATCATCAACTGGCTACCCGATGAAGGTTTGTGTGATAAAATTTAGTTATCGATTAGTTATCCGATTGCAGATGTAAATCTTCTACACCCGAAACTTCAGTAGATGTTTCTCCCAACCATCCTGCTTTCTGATTTACTCCGGTATATACCTTGATAAAATCCACACCTTTCAGTTTCACCGGATTCCCATTTACATCCACAGCCCAATCAATATCTATTTTGGCATTTTCGGAGGTATTTGGCTGGTTGTCGGCATACCCCCATTCATATGCATCAAGGGTCCAGCGTTCTACCTCCGGCGTACCTGCATTACGCAGGTTTGTTGGCAACAACGTACCTTTGAATGTCAGCTTGTCGTCGTTGTGCCAGAGCGGATAATAAGAAGCTTGCGCGTGAAAGCTATTTCGGTCTACAGTACCTTCTCCGTCCCGGTTGTCAGTCCATCTGACGTTTCCGTTTGCCGGATCCGGTTTGTAATAAGTGATTTCGTAGTTACGGATAGTTGCCGGTAAATGATGGGCTGCCCCGGCTATTTCGTACCATTCATCGTCGGGCAAGCTGTTTCCGTTGGTATCATACGATACCATGATGATACCCGGTTCGGCACTCCCGGCATATCCGTTTCCTTTCACGATAAAATCACGTTCATTGGCTACGTTCACAATGGTATGGTCAAAACCCATCACCACATATCCACCATAGGCCCCAAGGCATATCATGCCGTTGTTTTTAAGCGCATCTTCTGCTTTTTGGGCCATATCTGTCATCGTTTCCCCTTCTATGTAAAGAGGCATTTTATTGGTATACTGGCCGGGTGCGGGAAGATATTCGTATACACGCTGTACAGCATTGATATAGGCGGCTTGATTGATCGTAAGTGTCACCGGCAGTCTGGTTTCACCGACATCGTTCTTAACGGTAAAAGTTAGCTGATAGTTGCCGGGTATATCAAACACATGCAACAAGTTTTTTTCGGTTGAGATTTCCTTTTCGCCCAATGCCCACCGGAATGTTGCTCCGTCGAAATCCTTTACTGACGGTTCTATGCGTATCCATTGCATGTTGTTGAAGACAAAGCCTCCGGAAGGAACATCAATGCTTGCCTGGGGTGCGGCAATCTGCAGCTGTAATGTTTTACCATCGCTAAACGTAAAAGTCATTACATGATCTATTAGGCTGACAGAGGTAATAGCAGGTGCATCCTTGCCGCTTTCGCCTGGGACACCCGAAGCCGGAACACCTGTATCGTTTCCGTCAACCAGCCAGTTACCGTTTTTACCAATGGTGATGGTTGGAGACTGTCCTTTTGCCGGTTGTCCCGAATCTTCACCATCGATGAACCAGTTACCATTCTCGCCGATTGAAACAAAAGCCGAAGAATTCAGTACAAATAGCTCCGACCCGTCGCTCAATGTAATGACATACTTACTGTCCTGCATTTCGTAACTGGTGATGTACAGTTGACTGTTAACAGCATGGAGCAGAGTTTCGTATTGAGCCATTTGCTCTTTCAACTTGTCCACTTCGTTTTTGAGATCGTTGATGTCATCTTTGTAACATCCGCTTACGAGCAGCATCATAGCTGCAATACACATTAAAAGAATTCTCTTCATTACTCTATTGATTATTAGTGATTATTGATTGATAATTAATTTCAGTCAGACATTTCACGCACAAACACTCGTCGGGGTAATGTACGTGTAAATGTATGCGTGCGTCATTGGTCAGGCGGACCCGCAGGCAGTCGCAATTCCAGATGTCGTGGTTGAGGCATTCGAATGCCACGCCACAATGAGGGCAGATTTTTTTCATGAGATATAAAAATGAAAGGGAATAAAAAAACGGCAGGAAATAAAAAATCCCGGGCGACATCCGGACATGACAAAACACAGATGAGTATCGTGTACCCATCCGGATATGCGTTTATCTGCGCCGGTTATTGTTTTACCGGGAACTGCCATCTGTCGTGAGTATTACACTCACAGCAAACGGAACTACAAGACAAAAATAATGGAAATACTTTTTTAACATTGGCATTTTCATTACAGCTCTAATCCGCGAAAGCTATGAATAATTCAATGTTTTGGCAGGTCTTCTGACTCGTTCCCGTATCGAACGCCTTCCCGATTTCTCAGTGGCAAGAGCGTTGTCCGATACATTTGATATTCAATTCAATGAATAACGGAACTTACAGCAGCGGGTCTGTTCAGGATTTACACCTGATTCCCTTTTCATGGACTACTCCGGACGGAATAATCCAAACCAAAATCTGGGGCAAAGATATGCAAGATTTCGAATAAAAATGATGGTTGGTCATGTTTTTTGTTACACTTGTTTTTTAATTTTTGAGATTCTTGATTTTGGTTTTTTACGAAAAATCACGTAGGTTTGCCGCCTGAAAAATTAACGACAACCAAACAGATAAACATGAATGGATTAAAAATTATTGTTTTAGCCAAACAGGTTCCCGATACGCGTAATGTCGGGAAAGACGCGATGAAAGAGGACGGAACCGTCAATCGCGCAGCCCTGGCGGCGATTTTCAATCCCGAAGACCTGAACGCACTCGAGTTGGCTTTGCGGATCAAGGATTATCATCCGGGGTCAACCGTATCCCTGCTTACCATGGGGCCGGTGCGTGCAGCCGATATCATTCGCGAAGGTTTGTTCCGCGGGGCAGACAACGGTTACCTGCTTTCCGACCGTGCTTTTGCAGGTTCCGATACATTGGCTACGTCCTATGCGCTTTCGTGTGCCATCCGTGCCATCGGGGCATTCGATCTCATCATTTGCGGACGACAGGCCATCGACGGCGATACAGCCCAGGTTGGTCCACAGGTGGCCGAGAAATTGGGTATACCACAGATTACTTATGCAGAAGAAGTACTTAAGATTGAAAAAAATAAAATCCGTGTAAAACGCCGTCTCGAAAGAGGTATTGAAATTGTAGAAGGCCAATTGCCGTTGTTGGTTACTGTTAACGGATCGGCGCCCGAATGCCGCCCGCGCAACGTGAAACTGATGATGAAATACAAACATGCTAAGACTGTCAGCGAAACACAAAACGCTGCCGAGGATTATATGACCATGTTCAGCGAACGTCCGTATCTCAACATCACCGAAATGGGTGTCAAGGATATTGACGCTAAAATAGAAGATCTCGGTTTGCCCGGATCTCCGACGAAAGTGAAAAAAATCGAAAACGTGGTATTCCAGGCCAAGGATTCCAAACGGCTTACTACTTCCGATTTCGATATACAGGGATTAATGGTGGAACTGATCGCCAATCATACGTTAGGATAAAATAAGCCCCCAACCCCCGAAGGGGGCTATTCCCTCCCTTTGGGGGAGGGTTAGGGAGAGGCTTTAAATAATAAAAAGAAATGAATAACATATTTGTATATTGCGAAGTAGATAACGGTGTTGTAGCCGATGTCAGTTTGGAACTTTGCACCAAAGGCCGGAAATTGGCCAATCAACTGAAATGCAAACTCGAAGCCATCGTGATCGGTAATGGTCTGGAAGACATTGAGAAACAAATTATCCCGTATGGCGTCGACACGTTGTGGGTAGCCAACGGAGTTGCGTTGGAGCCTTACACCACACAGGTACATTCGGCTATTGTGGTGAAGCTTTTCGAAGAGGAAAAACCGCAGATCGCCCTGATGGGAGCTACCAGTATCGGTCGTGACCTGGGACCGCGCGTGTCAAGTGCATTGCACAGCGGATTGACTGCCGACTGTACGTCGCTCGAAATAGGTGAACATGAAGATAAAAAAGCGGGTAAGGTATACAAAGACTTGTTGTACCAGATCCGTCCCGCTTTTGGGGGAAATATCATCGCCACGATCATCAACCCCGATTGCCGCCCGCAAATGGCAACCGTCCGCGAAGGTGTGATGAAAAAGGAAATACTTGACCCCAGCTACAAGGGTGAAGTAAAGATGATGGATGTAAGCAAGTACCTTACCGATGCCGACATGGTGGTAAAGGTGATCGAACGTCATATGGAAAAGTCGAAAACAAATATCAAAGGTGCGCCGGTATTGGTTTCGGGTGGCTATGGTATGGGTTCGCGCGAGGGATTCAACCTGTTATTCGAGTTGGCCGGGGTGATCGGCGCCGAAGTAGGTGCGTCGCGTGCTGCAGTGGATGCGGGTTTTGCCGACCACGAACGCCAGGTGGGACAGACAGGCGTTACTGTTCGTCCGAAACTTTACATCGCATGCGGTATATCGGGACAGGTGCAACACACTGCCGGAATGCAGGAAAGTGCCATGATCATTTCCATCAACAACGATCCCAATGCGCCGATCAATGCCATTGCCGACTTTGTCATTACAGGCGATGTCTATGATGTGATTCCGAAAATGATCAAATATTACAAGCAAAACAAAAAGTAAATCCATTTTTGATTTTCGATTTTTGATTTTCGATTGTCAGAGCGCCTCGAAATCAAAAATCAATCATCAATCAAAATAAAAAGATATGGCTAATTATTATTCAGATAACAGGGACCTGAAATTTCATCTCACGCATCCGCTCATGAAACGGGTGGTGGAGTTGCGCGAGAACAATTTTGCCGAAAAAGACAAGTTCGATTATGCACCGCTTGATTATGAAGATGCTATTGACAGCTACGACAAGGTGCTGGAAGTGATCGGCGAGATATGCGGCGATATCGTTGCTCCCAATGCCGAGTCGGTGGATACGGAAGGCCCGCAGGTGGTGGACAACCATGTGGTGTATGCCCGCGGTACCCAACAGAATATCGACGCTTTACGTAAAGCCAACCTGATGGGGATCACTTTGCCGCGCGAATACGGCGGATTGAATCTTTCGGTGGTGCCTTACACCATGGCAGCCGACATTGTGTCGCGTGCCGATGCAGGGTTTGTGAATATCTGGGGATTGCAGGATTGTGCCGAAACGATCAGTGAATTTGCCGATGCCGAACAGAAAAAACATTATCTTCCCCGCGTATGTGGTGGCGAAACCTGCGCCATGGACCTTACCGAACCCGATGCCGGTTCGGATCTCCAGGCAGTACAGCTAAAAGCCTCGCAAAAACCTGACGGTTCGTGGGTGCTTAACGGTGTAAAACGTTTCATCACCAACGGTGATGGCGATATTTCGCTTGTGCTGGCGCGTTCGGAAGAAGGAACCAGCGACGGCCGCGGATTGTCGATGTTCATCTACGACCGCACCCACAATGCGGTGAAGGTACGCCGGATTGAACACAAATTGGGGATTATCGGTTCGCCTACCTGTGAACTTGTTTTCAAGGATGCACCTGCCGAATTGGTTGGCTCACGCAAGTTGGGATTGATTAAATACGTGATGGCGCTGATGAACGGCGCCCGCTTGGGGATTGGCGCACAATCCGTTGGTGTGTCGGAAGCTGCTTATCGTGAAGCATTGGCTTATGCAAAGGAACGCCGCCAGTTCGGGAAAGCGATTATCCAGTTTCCCGCCGTATACGAGATGCTGTCCAACATGAAAGCCAAGCTGGATGCATCGCGTTCGTTGCTGTATGAAACCTGCCGTTTCGTGGATATATACAAAACGTTGGATAAAATATCGCAGGAACGCACGTTGACGCCCGACGAACGTAACGAGATGAAGTCCTACCAGCGCCTGGCCGATGTTTATACCCCCTTGCTGAAAGGGATGGCAAGTGAATATTGCAACCAGTTGGCTTATGATGCCATTCAGATACATGGCGGTTCGGGATTCATGAAGGATTATCCCGTGGAACGGATATACCGGGATGCACGTATCACTTCCATCTACGAAGGTACCACACAGTTGCAGGTGGTGGCGGCTATCCGCGGCGTTACCACAGGGGCTTTCCTAAAACACATCCGCGAAGCATACGAGGTGGCCGAAATCCGTCCCGATTTGCAGGGTTTCCGCCGCACACTTCAGGAAATGACTGCCGAATATGAAGAATGTGTGAATAAAGTAAGCAGCGTGAAGGATAACGAATATCTGGATTTCCATGCGCGACGCCTGGTCGAAATGGCGGGTAACATCATCATGGGCTATTTGCTGGTGCTCGACAGCCAGCGTGACGACCATTACGTCAAGTCAACCGAAATATTTATCAAGCAGGCCGAAGCCGACAGCAAATGCAAAAAGCATTATATCGAAACGGTTTCGCTGGATGACCTGGGATTTTTCAAATACGAATAAATCGGGATTTATCATCCCGGTGTTTATACAGAACCCGGTAAAGAACATTTTTTTGTGTTTGACTCTTACCGGGTTTGTTTTTGCTACTATTCTGCTATACCCATGTGTGCTGTACATTACGTCATCCAGGTTTTTCGTTATAGAAAACATTGTGTACACCCGACATGACAGTGCGTACAAGGCATACGGAGCAGAGACCTCAACAGGCTTATTTTTTTGTCCCATTATAAACAATATTTCCTCCAATAGCAGAATTAACCGTTTCGCCATCTAAAGTATAACTTGCTGTACCCGAATTCGATTCCTTTATATATAAAGTCCGGTTGGTGATGGTGCCGATAGCGGTTACCGTTAAGTTCAAGCTAACTGTTGCACCTGTAACCGGATCTGTTTCGGATAATGTACCGGATTCTGATGGAATGGTAAGGTTACCGTTCTCATCCACTACAACAAGCATTGTTTCGCCCCCGAGGGTTAGTGCCAATGATTTGGTTGACGATTTTTTCACCGTGATGGAGGCTTGCGTCGCAACAGGAAAGATTATGGCAGCATCGGTAAGAATAATGGAACCGGTGACATCGCAATTATACACACCTTCGTACTGATCACGATAATCCACATCGTCCTTGCTACATGCAAAAATAAGAGGCATAAAAGCCAGGAGAAATAGAAATTGTTTCATTTTCATAAGAATTAATTTAATTTGAAATCACTGATTCTCTTTTAAGTTTATCGGTATAGGCGTTTAAAGCTCACTAATTATTTTTTTAATTTTCTGTGGATTGGCTCGAATTTAATCATTCTGCAAATTAGGTTGTCAAAAACAGTATCCATGTGGTTGCGTCTATTGTATCTGTAATGGTATTCATCAAGATAGCCTTGCAGATGTTCTTTTGAACAATGATGATGTATTCCTCTTAACCATCCTTGTATATTCATTATGTGAATATGAAGTTCGGGAAAATTGGCACCTTTGTCAGATGGCACCTGCTCAAGATGCGGGTACTTTTTCTTCAATGGTAAATATCCCTTCCATATATCGGTAACCACATGTGCATCTG
>JAVBNI010000002.1:0-9627 GCA_031551645.1 Bacteroidales bacterium
TGTTGTCAGCGATTTTAACGGAAAATATTCTATCGCAACTCCCGACGCAGGCGCAACATTGGTATATTCTTTCGTCGGTTATGTCTCGCAAGAAATTGTCGTCGGAAACCGAACCTCGATCAATGTTACATTAAAAGAAGATTTGCAAGAAATCGAAGAAGTGGTGGTAGTGGGTTATGGCACCTTGCGGAAAAAGGATTTAACAGGCTCAATCGTACAAGTCCGTCCTGACAAGATTGCCGATGAAAACCCAAAAACTGTACAGGATATTCTCCGAGGAACCCCGGGATTGCGGGTCAATTATGATCCTTCGACAAAAGGCGGCGGCGGTATGCAAATCAGGGGACAACGCTCGGTTTATACTTCCGGCGGACACAACGAACCATTAATTATCCTTGACGGCATGATATTTTACGGAGAACTTTCTGAAATTAATCCCGACGACATCGGGCAGATTGATATACTGAAAGACGCATCGGCTGCTGCCGTTTATGGAGCAAAAGCGGCAAGCGGCGTGATCATCATCACCACCAAAAAAGGTAAATTGGGTAAACCGGTTGTGAATTTAAATGCAAACATCGGTTTCACGACCCTTGGCGACCACCGTAGATATCATGGGCCGGAAGGTTACATGAAATTTCGCGAAGACTGGTACAAAACGCCTACTTACGGCACTAATCCCACTACGGGTAAATATGAGGCTTATCAAACCGGGATTACAAAACCGGGGTATTACGATCACCCCGACAACTTGGATAAGTACGGTGTTTCTTTGGATCAGTGGCGGGCATATACTACCAACGTTGCAGACGAACCTGATGCCAGTATTTATGCCAAACGTTTGCTGTTGCAAGAAACTGTGCTGGAATGCTATATTGCAGGAATATCATTCGACTGGTACAAGCACACATATAAAACGGGTTTCAACCAAGATTACAATATCAATGTTTCGGGTGCCGGCGACCGTATCAACTATTACATGTCGGCAGGTTACTTGAAAAACGAAGGCGTCCTGAGAGGCAGCGAGTATCAGAGCGTACGCTCTAACCTGAAAGTGGACGGCAAGGTGACTGATTGGTTCGAAGTCGGCGCCAATATAAACTTCCAAAACCGCAGTGATGGCGAAATAAGCGGCGACACGTCGGGTAACCTCCCGTATTGCCTTTATCAAGATGAAAACGGAAACTTGATATACTATACAGGGGGACCTATCAGGAAATGGGGCAGGAGCTTTGATTATGAACGACAATTTATAGATTTGGAAAGTGGGTATACGGTGTTCAACAGTATCGTTAATGCCAAAGTGAAGTTACCTTTCGGCGTTACATACTCGTTCAATGCATCGCCGCGCTACCAATATTTTTATGACCGTTACCACGAATCGGCGCAACATCCCGAATGGTCAGCGAACCCCAACGGATTAGTAAATCGCGAACAGAGCAAACGTTTCGACTGGTCGCTCAACAATACGATACATTGGGATCACATCTTTGCGCAAAAGCATCGTGTAAACCTTACATTGATGCAGGAGGCTGAGGAACGCCTGTATTGGCAAGACCGTATCGAAGCCAGAAACTTTCTGCCCACGGATGCGTTGGGATTTCACAATACAAGGAATGCGGATAAGGAAAAAAGCACGTTTTATTCTAACGATACCCATCAAACTGCAGACGCTTTGTTGGCCCGGCTTTTTTATTCCTACGATGACCGGTATATGATGACTGTGTCGGTTCGTCGTGACGGCTATTCGGCATTCGGGCAAAACAATCCTTACGCCACTTTTCCGTCGATAGCACTCGGTTGGTCGTTTGCCAATGAAAAATTCTTCCGGTGGAATCCGATGAGCACCGGTAAGCTGCGCGCATCATGGGGTAAAAACGGAAATCGGTCGCTTTCCAACCCCTACCTGTCGCTTGCCGATCTCTCCATGGGAAGTATGCAGGGTTATGTGAATGCTTCGAATAGCATGGTTCAAATCTATAATTTAAGAATTAATCGTATGTCAAACCCGAATTTGCAATGGGAAAAAACGGCTTCCCTGAACTTCGGATTAGATTTCGGATTCTTTGATAACCGTATTACAGGAAATATGGAATACTATTCGATGACCACCCACGACATGATCATGAATCAACGCTTGCCCGGTTTCAGCGGATTTACTTCTATCACCACCAATTTGGGCGAGGTGTCCAACAAAGGAGTGGAGATTTTTATCAGTTCATTGAATATCAAAAACAACGCATTGGAATGGAGTACTACCTTGAGTTTTTCATACAATAAGAATGAAATCAAACATCTTTACTATGAAAATGAGGACATACTTGATGCCACCGGGGATGTTATCGGCAGCAAGGAAATAGACGACCGTACCAACGGCTGGTTTATCGGACAGTCTATCAACGCCATCTGGGACTATCGTGTTACCGGTATCTGGCAAGTGGATGAAATCGAGGAGGCTAAAAGGTATGGACAGAAGCCGGGCGACGCCAAGGTAGCCAACAACTATACCGCCGACGATAAGAAAAATGCAGACGGCAGCACCACTCCCGTGTATAATAACAATGACAAGGAGTTTTTGGGTCAAACCAGTCCCCCTGTACTTTGGGCGATCCGCAACGACTTCACGCTTTTCAAAAATTTGAATCTCTCCTTCAACATCTATTCCTATATGGGGCACAAGAGTCTTTCGAGGGAGTACCTGAATCAGGAAAATTATAGTTCCAGAATAACTTATAATATTAATACATTAGTCAAGGGGTACTGGACACCGGAAAATCCAACCGATAAGTATGGACGATTGGATGCACAAGGACCCGCGGGAATTGCCAACCCGAGCAGGCTCTACGACCGCTCGTTTATCCGCCTCGAAAATATATCGGTAGGCTACACATTACCCAAGCAGTGGACACAGAAGTTAGATATAGATAAAGTAAAACTGTACGGTTCCATCCGCAATGTAGCAGCATGGAAAAAAGACTGGGAATATGGCGATCCCGAAACAGACGATCTGGCAACCCGTCTTTTCTCAATCGGATTAAATGTAACTTTTTAAAAACCTGAACAAATATGAAAATGATACTTAAAATTAGAACAAATATGTTGCAGGCCATAGCGCCGGTAATCATCTTATGCGGTTCGATGTTCTTCGGCGGCTGTTCTGAAGATTTTCTGAAACCCGACCCGTTATCGTTCTTTGAACCGATCACCACATTCAGTACAGAGACCGGACTGCAGTCAGCAATGTCTATGTGCGACAGGCAATTTCGCCAATCTTGGGCTGATGGCGCTAATTCCGTTACTCCCATAGGAACGGATCATTATTTTTCTGAGTTAGCCTATTTCTGCAAAACGGATATCACCCCTTCCCATCCCAATATTGATATTGCTACAGGACTGACGCCCACAGGCGGAGGAGATACACAGGGCGCTAAGGTCGGTTACTTTTGGGACGAGACGTTCAATACCATCAAGTATGCCAATACCGTCAGTACCTACGTGGACAGGGTAACAAGTTTGGACGAAGCCACCAAAAACGCCTACAAGGGAAGGGCGTACTTTCATCATTCGTACTGCTATTTGAGGTTAGTTTTTCAGTTTGGCGATGTACCTTTGATATCTAAAATTCTGGAGGTGCCGAAACAGAATTATCGCAGCACGAAAAAGGAGGCTATTCTCGATATGATAACCAAAAATATGGAATTTGCCGTGCAATGGGTGCCCGAACAAAAAGATATGGTTTACATAGGGATGGTCAACAAAGGCGCATGTCGGATGCTGCTGATCAAATGCTATTTGGCTACAGGGCAATGGCAGAAAGCCAAAGAACAGGCGGATATTTTGATTGACCGGTCGGGCTATTCATTGATGCAAGCCCCTTTCGGGACTTGGAATCCCGGCGGCGAACCGAAAACATGGCCTATCACCCGCAATGTGATTTGGGACTTGCATCGTGCCGAAAACAAACTCATTGCAACCAACAAGGAAACCATTATGGGATTGCCCAACCGTGGCGCATCAGCACAATCGTTCATTAAATTTCCTACCATGCGACTCTTCGGTCCCTTTTGGAATAATACAGGCACATTGATATCGCCTGACGGGAAAGGCGGAGTAGTAACCATACCCCGCAATCATAAGGATTACAGGGCCGACCTTGATTATGGCAGAGCGCTCGGGCGCGGCGGCGGCTTTATCCATCCCAGCTATTTTGCACAACATACGTTATGGAAAGTGAATGGCGTGGAAGACATGGGAGACTTGCGTCACAACAGCGCAGTGGGCAACTGGGTGAGGATGGATTCAATAAAATACAACGATGCTGCATCCTCCTACAGGGGGCAAAATCTCATGATGCATCATCCGAAAACCGGCGCCCTTTTGTGTACCGACTCCATTCGCAATTGGTGGGACTATCCTCACTACAAAATCTTTTTGGATGATGTGGTAGCAGAAGTCGACTTGAACGCTACTCGGTTCGAAGGCGCGTCCGATGGCGGAAATGGCGACTGGTATTGCTACCGTTTGGCAGAAACTTATCTGCTTCGCGCCGAAGCCAAATTTTATTTAGGCGATCCTACTGCAAAAGACGATGTAAATGAGGTCAGGAAAAGAGCGAAATGCAGCCAACTTTACACCTCCGATGTAACCATTGGCGACATTATGGATGAACGCGCCCGCGAGCTATTCGCCGAAGAATTTCGTAATGTAGAATTGAGCCGGGTTTCGCGCTGCCTTGCTCTGAGCGGAAAACCCGATGAATGGGGAAACACATACGACATCAACACCTACGACAAGCAGTCGGGCAGAGATGCCGGAGGCGGCAGTTATTGGTGGCAGCGAATTGTGCATCATAACGATGTATACAACAAAGGTTCGATAAACACTAATGGAAGAATCTTTGCTTGGACGTTGGACAAGTGCAATTTCTACTGGCCTATTCCCGAATCGGCCATAACGGCGAACAACAAAGGAGTATTAAGCCAAAATTATGGCTATGACGGTTATGATGCGAATACTCCCAAATGGGAGACATGGCAGGAAGCCATAGATGACGAAGAAAGGATAAAATAAAAATAGTGAGCCTATTCCGAAAATTCATTTTACCCCTAAATCCCCTGAAGGGGACTTTCACAAAGCACGGTAAACAGGGGTTTACCTTTAGGGGTCAGGGGTGAAAACGGCGCATTGCGTACTTTTCGGAGTGGACTCAATAGTAAAATAATAGTAAAATAATCATATCATAAAAATCAAATCAAGTTATGGAAAACAGAAGGAATTTTCTAAAAAAAATGTCGGCCGGCTCGGCGGCAATGGTTATCGGCGGTGCAGGATTGGGCTTGAGCGCCAAAAGTTACGGACGGGTATTGGGCGCCAACGATAAAGTGCGTGTCGGAATCGTTGGTTATTCCAATCGTTTCAACTCATTATTTCTTGGTTTCATGAAACATGCCAAGACGTTGAACTTCGAATTTGTCGGCATTTCCGACATCTGGAACCGTCGCCGCGACGAAGGCAAAGCCTATATCAAGGAACAAACAGGATGGGATATGGCATTATGGCGCAACAATGAAGAGATGTACGATAAAAATGCCATTGATGCCGTTATCATCAGTACGGCCGACTTCCAACATGCCATGCACCTGACCGAAGCGGCAAATGCAAAGAAAGACGCCTATTGCGAAAAACCGCTTGGCGAAACGATGGACGATGTAAACGAAACGCTTAAAGCGTGCAAAGCCAACAATATTGTGGTGCAGATAGGTTCGCAACGGCGGAGTGTTCCCGGCTATCATGCTGCCTGCAACTATATCAATTCGGGAAAGTTTGGCGACATCGTCATGGTGGAAATGTGCTGGAATGTCAATCAGCCCGGCCGATGGCGCCGTGTCCAGGAATGCGCCCAAATAAGGAAAGAAGACACCGACTGGGCGCGCTACCTGATCAACCGTCCGAAAGCAGATTGGGACCCGCGCAAATATCTTGAATTTAGGCTGTTTTGGCCGTATTCATCGGGCATTCCGGGACAATGGATGGCACATCAGATTGATACGGTTCACTGGTTTTCCGGATTGGCATATCCCCGCAGCGTAGTTGCCAACGGCGGTATTTATCAATGGAAAGACGGACGCACCAACGCCGATACGCTCACGGCCGTGTTTGATTACGGCCCGGATAATGACAAGACAAAAGGATTTCAAGTAGTTTATTCGTCACGGTTTACCAACTCTGCAGGCGGTGTAAAGGAATTGTACTACTCCAATGCCGGTATGCTGAACATGGCCACCAACGAGATTACGCCTAACGGCGGATTACGCGAAAATCATGCAGCTGCAATGGGCTTGCAAGAAAACCTTTTGACGGCTTCATCATTATCGCAAGTTGAAACCATTGCTACGAGCGCCAATACAGGCGGCGATAACTCGACCTCGTTGCACATGCGCAACTGGATGGAATGCGTACGCGCTCAAAACGTGAAAACCAACGCCCCCATCGAAGCCGGGCACAGCCACACCATCGCATGCGGCATGTCTAATGCAGCTTACCGGACAGGCCTGCGCGTGACTTACGATCCGAAGAAACAGCAGATCATGGCAGGAGGGAAACCTTTTAAATATTAATGATCAATGATTGATAAAGAGTTATGAGAGACGATTCTTGTCTGCTCATAACTCTTTTAAAAAATTAAAGTGTGAATCCACTCCGAAAAATATCCGATGCACCGGTTTACCCCTGACTCCTAAAGAGCAGGGCCGTTAAGTTCTCCGTTAATGTCCTACGGACAAATGAATGTCGCAAAGTGCCTTTGTCTATTGACGTGATTGTCCTACGGACAATTTCGGCAATGAAAATTCCCCGTTAAGGGGAAAAACGTCAATAGAATGAAGATACAACAAGAATTGAATTGCCCGTAAGGGCATTAACCGATGATACTTAATGAAAACCTATCGGCCCCGACCCCTAAGGGAAATCCCTGCATACCGCGCTTTGCCCGCCTGATCGGACGGGCCGGCGCCCCCCCTTTAGATAATTTAGGGATAAAATGGGTTTCGGAGTGAACTCAAGTGCCAATGTTCAAATATTTCAAGCATGAAGTCAATTTTTAAAGTATTTGTATTAACCGTAGTAATAGCGGGAATTGCCGCTTGCGGAAGTGCGCAAAAAGGTATCGAAATTGTTCCTGATGACGCCCGAAGAAAAGTAGATGTTCTGTATGACGGGAAACTGTTTACATCGTACATTTACCCTGTCGACCTCGAAAAACCGATATTGTACCCGATTTATACGGCCAAGGGAACAGTGGTCACTCGCGGATTTCCGCTCGACCCGCGTCCCTTTGAACGTACGGACCATCCGCATCATATCGGTTTGTGGTTCAACTTTGGTAATGTGAACGGTATTGATTTCTGGAATAATTCGTATGCTGTTCCTGCCGAAAGAAAACGCCGGTTTGGTGCGATCCGTCACCGTAACATTATCAGTACCCGAAGCGGCTCTGACCGGGGCATTTTGGTTGTTGAAGCCGACTGGGTAAACCACACCGGAAAAGCCCTGCTGAAGGAAGAAACCGAATTTATCTTCAGCGGCGAGGGCGACCGGCGCACTATTGAACGTATCACCACGCTCACCGCCCGGCAGGATACAGTGATCTTTACCGATAACAAGGAAGGAATGATTGCTATCCGCATGGATCGCACATTTGAAGAACCGTCGAACAACCTCGAGTTGTACCTTGATGCCCGGGGCAATCGCACAGAAGTGAAAGCGATGAACAACGAGGGCGTGAACGGCGTGTATCGCAACAGCGAAGGTCTGGAAAAAGGAGCTGTGTGGGGTAAACCGGCCAAATGGGTAAGTCTGTCGGCCGACAAAGCCGGGGAAAAGATTTCCGTAGCTATCATTGACCACAAGAGCAATTGGGGTTATCCGGCGCATTCTCACGCAAGAGGTTACGGACTGTTTTCCATGAATAATATGGGTTGCAGAGCTTTCGTACCCAAAGATGAAGCCAAACAAACACCGTTGTTTGTGAAAACACTGAATCCGGGCGAATCCGTCACTTTCAAACATCTGATCATCGTGAAAACAGGCGGTTTTGTCACCGATGAGGAAATGAACCGACTATTTGCCAAATTCAATCAATAATTATCATCAAATTTACATAAAAATGCAAGAAACACCTAACAGGTTTTGGAAACCTGTTAGGTTTAAGTGCTTATCGACTCTTTTCAAACAAACTCACCGAATACAAAATGGAAAAGCACATTATCGCCGCCACCATTGCAATGTTTATCTGTTCTTCATGCAACACTGCCGGGAAAAAATCGGCGAAAAAAGACGATATTACAGTTGCATGCTATTATTGCCCGACCTACCACACGGGCGATCCGCGCAACGAACTTAACAAAGGCCCGGGATGGTCGGAATGGGAGTTAGTGAAAGCAGCAAAACCGCGTTTCCCGGGACACGAACAACCCAAAATTCCGGCATGGGGTTATACCGACGAAAAAGACCCGAAGGCGATGGCGCAAAAGATTGACGCCGCAGCCGATAACGGTATCGATGCTTTTATCTTCGATTGGTATATGTACGATGACGGCCCTTTTCTGAATCGTTGCTTGGACGAAGGTTTTCTTCGTGCAAAAAATACCGATCGCATCAAATTCGCATTAATGTGGGCGAACCATGATTGGATAGAGTTGCATCCGTACAAAAGAGGAACAAAAAAGAAACTGTTATATCCCGGCGCCGTCTCACCGAAACGCTACGAAGCTATTTGCGACCTATTAATAAAAGATTACTTTACCAAACCCAACTATTGGCTGATCGACGGTAAAGCATATTTTTCGATTTACAATATTCAAAAATTCGTTCAGGGTTTCGGCTCTGCGGAAGCTGCTCGGGAAGCATTGGATATGCTGAGAAACAAAGCCGTTGCGGCAGGATTGAAAGGTGTGCATTTGAATTTGGTCGCTTGGGGACGACCGATCCTGCCGGGCGAGAATGTTCCTTCCGACGTTCCGAAACTGATTCGACAACTGGGTTTCGACTCGGCGACATCGTACGTGTGGATTCATCACGCGGCTTTACCCGAAACACAAACGGATTATAACGCTGTGCGCGACATTTATTTTGCGCATTGGGATCGGGCGAAAATGGAATACGGCGTACCGTATTTTCCCAACGTAACGATGGGTTGGGATTCAAGCCCTCGTTGCGACACGAGCGATGAATGGGGAAATTGGGGTTATCCGTTCACCAACACGATCGGCAACAATACCCCGAAAAATTTCAAAGCAACGTTGCAACAGACTAAAGACAGGCTTTTGTCGGATCCCGACGGCCCGCGTATCCTCAACATCAATTGTTGGAACGAATGGACAGAAGGCAGTTATCTGGAACCCGACACCAAAACCGGAACGGCATATTTGGAAGCGGTGAAAGAAATGTTTGAGTAAAAAAATCAAATCATTAACCCTAATTTTTTATATCATGGCAAAATCTCAAAACAACGTCGTTACCCACGGATTAAGCGGTAAAATCGGAAATTTGTTGGTATTCAGCCAACGAAGCGGAAAAACAATCGTATCGTCGATTTCTCAAAAACCGAGAAAGCAATCGGAAAAGCAA
>JAVBNI010000127.1:0-14089 GCA_031551645.1 Bacteroidales bacterium
TCGTCCCGAAGGGATAACTGAAAACAACATCTCACACGCAGTAATGTGTCAAAGCACGGAACCGCCTTGGTACCGAACGGTATGCCGGGTGGTGTGGGAGGTCGAAACGGGAAATAATCCCGTTTCTCCTACCCGATTATTCATATATTTTTTGTAAATATATGTATATCGGATATTATGCCAATTGAAGATGTCTCGGCTTCACTTCGTTGCGCTCGACATGACGCTGTGCCAAGAGAGGAGGAAGGAAAGGTTGGGCGGCGAAGCCGCCCAACCTTTCCTTCCTCTTTTATCCACGAATTGCCCGTCATGTCGAGCGAAGCCGAGACATCTCATTTTTTCAAATACTACCCTTTGGGTAAGATATCCGGCATTCATATTGTAAAATTATAAATTTACATCAGGCTTGATTTATAAAGTCATAACTATCACATAATATGTGCCTTAAAAAATAAAAAGAATTAATCTCATTATCTTAGCGTATTTTTTACGTTTAGTTTGGTTTTATTGATAGAAAAATTTATTTTTGAACCCAGAATTTTCATCTATGAAAAACAGGCTTAATCCTCACATTTCAGTTGACTGCGTGGTGTTCGGTTTTGATTCCCGGCAGTTGAATGTTTTGTTGGTTGAACGTGAGGCGATTGAAGGTGATGAGGAGCCTGGAAAGATGAAATTGCCGGGTAGTCCGATTACAGATACTGAAGACCTTAATCATTCTGCATATCGTATTCTTCGTGAGCATACCGGGTTGGATCGTCTTTATCTTAGACAATTTGCTGTCTTTAGCGCGCTGGACAGGTTAAGACCAGCGTCTGACCTATACTGGCTCCGGAAAACATCAGGAATTTTCGTAGAAAGAATGATTTCCGTTGCCTATTATTCGTTGATAAAAATTACGGATACTGCCGATTTCCCTTTGCTGAAAGGATCACACTGGGTAAACATAGATGATATTCCGCAACTGACTTTTGACCATAATGAGATCGTACAGAAAGCAGTTGAACATCTGCGACAAGAAATGGTTACCGAGCCTATTGGCTTTGAGTTGCTTCCAATGCAATTCACCATTAGTCAATTACAAACATTACAAGAAGTGTTGCTCGGCCAACCTATTGATAACCGGAATTTTCGTAAAAAAATTTCAAAACTCAAATATATCATACCTCTTGGCGAACGGGAAAAAGGCGTTAATCATAAGCCTGCCCAGTTTTACCGATTTGATAAAAAACTCTACAATCAAAATAAAAGATCCATCGGGAGCGTGTATTTGTAATGATTGAATAAAATATGCCAAACGTTAACGCGTCTGGGCACAAGTGTAGTGTGTTTACTTTTTTAACAAAAATCAATAATAACAAACAAAAATCAATTAAAAATCATGACAAAAAAACAGTTCAATTCCAGCAGGCGTACATTCCTTTCGAATGCTGCGTTAATAGGGGCTTCGAGTACTTTAGGCGCCGGAGCGATACTCTCATCCTGTTCGGGTGGTGGCGATAAAGGTGAAAAACTTATTCCTTTGCGTCCCGCCAGCGAAGTGTATATACCCGATCTTCCCGACAAAGCTATGGACGGGAAACCTATTAAAGCCGCCCTGATTGGTTGTGGCTCACGTGGAACCGGGGCTGCATTCAACTTTCTGGGTGCCGGCGATGGTTTGTCGATTGTGGCTTGTGCCGATATTTTCAAAGACAGGATGGATACCTGCCGTAAGAAATTGAAAGAAGAAAAAAATAATGAAATTGCCGACGATATGTGCTTTCTTGGCTTTGACGCCTATAAGAAAGCATGCGAAGCTCCGGTCGATATGGTGATTATTGCTACACCCACCCTGTTCCATCCTGAACAGGTGAAATATGCCATAGACCAGGGTAAACACGTATTTTGTGAAAAACCTGCTGCCATTGATGCCGTGGGATACCGCACTTACATGATGGCTATAAAACAGGCTCAAGCCAAAGGTTTATGTATTGTTACCGGGACGCAACGCCATCACCAAAGAGGTTATGTTGAATCCTACAAACGTGTACAGGAAGGTTATATCGGCAGGATTACTTCTGGAAATGTTTATTGGAACCAGGGGCATATGAATTTTGCCCGCCGCAAACCCGAATGGACGGACATGGAATATATGTTCCGTGACTTTTTCAGCTGGAACTGGCTGTGTGGCGACCATGTCATCGACCAAGGCGTGCACAATGTGGATGTATTCTGCTGGTTCTCGCATCTGAAACCAGTGAGGGTTATCGGTATGGGATCGCGTTTGCGTCGTACAACCGGTAATATTTATGATAACTTTAGCGCCGACATTGAATTCGAAGGCGGGGTACACTGCCATATGATGGCCCGTCAAATAGATAATTGTGACAACAGGGTGTGTGAAATCATTCAGGGAACGAAAGGCTCGTGGAGCTCTTGTAATGACCAATATATTATCACGGACCTGGATGGGAATATCGTCTGGCAATACGATAAGGAAGCTGAAAAGGCGAATTTCAAAACAAATAATGCATATGTGCTGGAACACATCAATCTGGTAAATCATATCCGTAGCGGTAAAGTGATCAACCTGGCCGAAACGACCGCTACTTCTTCAATGGCATGTATCATGGCTCGCGAATCGGCATATACCGGCAAAGCATATACCTGGGACGAAATGACCAATTCCGACCTCAACCTGATGCCGGCTCAATTGACGTTGGGTAATGTGGATATGAAACCGTATGAAGCCATCCCGTTGCCAGGGACTACGCCAAAAGCGTAATCAACTATTATATTGACAGCCGGTGAAGCTTTGGGTTGTGCCGGGGCCATATACCGGTTGTCATATCAATATCAATTTAATAATCTTCAATTTAATACTTACAGTATGGGACAAAAACATCAAAACGGATTCTCCCGGAGACAATTCCTGGGAACCGGACTGGCGGCTGCCGCTGCCTTTACAATTGTTCCCCGCCATGTATTAGGCGGTAGTGGATTTCTCGCTCCAAGCGATCAAATCACGCTTGGCTTTATTGGTACGGGAAAACAGGCCCGTGGCTTGGTTCGGGAGTTTGCCAAACGGGCAATGGTCGTTGCCGGGTGCGACGTTGATTCCCGGAAACTCGATCGGTTTAAAACCATTACCGAAGAAGCATATACCAAGGCCGGTTCGTCGGCCAAAGGCTTCAAAACATACAAGGATTTTCGCGAACTGCTGGCCAACAAAAGTATCGACGCGGTGGTAATCGCCACACCCGACCACTGGCACGCCATCAACGTGATTGAATCGGTCAAAGCAGGAAAAGATGTGTATTGTGAAAAACCTTACTCACACAGTATCGAGGAAGGGCGCTTGATGGTACAGGCCGTAGAAAAGTACAAACGCATCAACCAGACGGGAAATATGCAACGGTCGTGGAAAAACTTCCGTAATGCATGCCAACTGGTACGAAACGGCCATATCGGAGATGTCTTGGAAGTGAAGGTCAGTTGCGGGCCTCCGCCGAAAAAATGTGATCTGCCTGCCGAACCCAAACCCGATTACTTGGATTGGGAAATGTGGGTAGGCCCTGCCGAATATCGCGAATTTAATGCCGAATTATCACCCCCGCTCGAAAAGGATATTTTTCCAAACTGGCGTAATTACAAGGAATATGGCAACGGAATGACTGCCGACTGGGGTGCGCATATGTTCGACATTGCCCAATGGGGTCTTGGAAAAGACGACAGTGGCCCGATCGCTATCTATCCTCCTGGTAAGGATCACCAATACCTTACCTTCGAGTATGACAACGGCGTACTGATGACCCATGAAGATTTCGGACGAGGCTATGGCGTAAGATTTATCGGGACCAAAGGCGTCATCGATATCAGCCGGGGGTATTTCGAAACATTGCCAGGTAAATTGGCTTCACACGAATTTACAGATAATGAAATCAAACTGTATGAGAGTGACGATCATTACCAGAACTGGTTGGATAGTATCAAAACGCGCAAACAACCCATCTGTACGGCCGAAATAGGACACCGGACAGCAACAGTTTGTTTCCTCGCCAATATCGGCTATGAGTTGAAACGCCCGTTGAATTGGAATCCCGCCAAGGAAGAATTTGTCAATGATGCTGAAGCCAACAAACTGCGCTCAGGATATCTGAGGAAGCCCTGGACAATGAAAGTATGATTTTCAAGAAATAATGAAGGGTAATACCATTTCACTGTTACCCTTCATATATCTCGTTATTTAACCATTGTAATATTGAAAAATATGAAAAAATTATTAGTGTTCAGCCTGTCCATCTTGTTTTGCAGCATGATTCAGGCTAAAGATCCGATCAAAGTGCTGATTGTGACAGGTCAGAATAACCACAATTGGCAAGCAAGCAGCGTAATACTGCAAGACCAGCTGAATCAAAGCGGATTATTCGTTGCCGATATGGCTACATCCCCCAAGAAGGGTGAAGACATGTCGTCGTTTCGTCCCAATTTCTCAGCATACAAGGCTGTTGTCCTGGATTATAACGGCGATTACTGGCCGAAAGAAACCCAGGATGCTTTTCTTGATTTTGTCAAAAAGGGTGGAGGTGTTGTAGTATACCATGCGGCCGATAATGCTTTCCGCAAATGGAAAGAATTTAATGAAATCATAGGTTTAGGCGGTTGGGAAGGCCGCAACGAAACCGACGGGCCTTATGTGTATTTGGTAAACGATAAGGAAGTACGCGATAACACGCCGGGACCCGGAGGCAGTCACGGGAAACAACACGAGTATGTAGTGAAGGTGCGCAACAAAAAGCATCCTATCATGAAAGGGTTGCCCGAAACATGGACACATGCCAAGGACGAACTGTATGATAAGATGCGCGGTCCTGCGCAAAACATGACCATTCTGGCTACGGCTTTTTCCGACAAGAGCACGGGAGGAACCGGTCGTGACGAACCTGCCCTGATGGTGATCAGCTGGGGTAAAGGTCGTATCTTCCATACCATACTGGGTCATGTGGGCGGCGAACCAACGCATCCTGCTGTTGACTGTGTGGATTTTAAGGTAACTTTTTTGCGCGGTACCGAATGGGCAGCAACAGGAAAAGTAACCCAGAAAGTTCCGGCAGATTTCCCGAAAAAATAAATTTGATTCCATCAATTAGCCTATTTTCGATTGATGGAATCAAATTTTTATATCATTTCAAATTTTATTGCAACCGATCAATAAAGATATTTTGATCATTCTGAGAAAATACATTTGTATTATATCAATATGCAATTCCGTGTTCGCACACGGCATTAAAATTGAAAGTTGATATTTAAATTTGTCACAATTTTATTACAACCATATTATTAAAAACTAAACAGTCATCATTTAAAACTTAAAAATATGAAAAATCTTTCTTTTGCAGTAGGGGCGGCTTATACAGCATTTCTCGCGTTCATTATTGTATGTATCGATCAGCTAATTAAAGGATTCATGCCTATCGGCACCGAAAATGGGTTTACTTACATTGCGTTCGTGGCCTGGGCAGTCTATTTCTTTTCAGGATGTACTTTGAAGGGAGGTATAAGAGCGGCTATAGGTTATGTGGTAGGTGTCTCGTTTTCTATCGTGATCATACTCCTTGCAAACCTGTTTGCTTTGACCGGATTCTTTGCCGTCCCTATAGGAGTACTCATTGTCGTATTCCTCGTTCTTTACCTGGAAAAGGTACCCTGGATTGATCTGATCCCGGCGATGTTTGTTGCTTCAGGTTGTTTTTTCGGGATCATGACTTATGTTCCCGGAGCAACATTTGGAACTGCTGCCTGCGTTGAAATTGTTTACGGATTTATCGGGTTGTTGTTCGGCTGGATCACTATCACGGGTAAAGGTTGCCTTGCCAAAGCCATTGAAAAAGAATAACTGGTTGAATGATCCCGGAATGAAGGCAAAATAATTTACTCGCTTGACTGGATTACCTGCGGTGAGCTAAAGGTTAACATGATTTACAGGATTATTTATATCTTGTAAATCACGTTAATTCTGTCTGAAAAAGAAGGTGATGTTATTTTGTCATTGTCACCATCTAATTTTTTCCGGGAAAGGGAAAAAATAAGATTCTGCCATAAACTGTGGCTATAGGAAAAGGGGATACCGGAACGATTCAAGCATATCGTTTAATTTTTCATAACAGGAAATTGGCCGGTTCAGCATTTTTTATACCTTTGTAGCCGCAAAATGGGTTGTTAGCTCAGTTGGTTTAGAGCATTACCTTGACAGGGTAGGGGTCACTGGTTCGAATCCAGTACAACCCACAAAATGTAAATAAAATAGAAAAATTGAAATTTTAGGAATAAAATTTGATGTGAATAACTATTAGTTTGAATAACCATAAAAATAATCATCATGAAAAGGATTCTTGCAATTGTATCAGCTTCTTTATTCCTCGCTGCTGTGTGTATCCCAGTGACCAATGCTTCGTATCAGGAACCTCAGAAAAAAGAATGTTGCACCAAAACCGATAAGAAGGATTGTAACAAGAGTTGCGATAAAAAAGCTTGTGACAAAAAAGCTTGTGAAGCTCAAAAGAAAAAATCTGATAAGAAATAACAGCATTTTTCAATATGATACAAAAAGCGATGAATTTCATCGCTTTTTGTGTATTAATGGTACTTCTGTATCACAATACAATGCTGGATCAAGTGTAAAAGTATGTTGGTGATATGAAATTTCACACTTGTTTATGCCCTAACGGGCAATTTAATTCTTCTTGTATGCTCTGTTCTATTGACATTTTTCCCCTAACGGGGAATTGTCATTACCGGAATTGTCCGTAGGACAACAACATCAATAGATATGATCGTTCCAAACCAACGATTGCCCGTCAGGGCATAAACTATTGAAAAAAATAAAAGATTTCTCGCCAACATATTATTTATCTTGATCCACAATACTACTTTCGGATCAATGAGAATGACCTGTCAGAGTTCAGCAGAACCTGACAGTGTCAGATGATACTGACAGCACTACAACCTCAGTCATTGAATATATGCCTGCGTACATGGCAATAGGGAGTACTTCCTTTCTTTTGATAGTAGTCCTGATGATAATCCTCCGCTACCCAGAATGTTGTTGCAGGGAGTAAGCGGGTGGCGACAGAAAATCCTTTTCCGGTCAATTCATTCATGTATTTTTCGACAATGATTTTTTGCGCTTCGTTCTGATAGAAAATTACCGAAAGATATTGTTGTCCGATGTCGGGACCTTGTCCGTCGGTTTGAGTGAAATCGTGTATTTCGAAGAATAGTTTTACCAAATCGCTGTACGATATTTTTTCCGGATCATATTTGATTTCGTTGGTTTCATAATGACCGGTCATACCCGAGCAAACATCCTTATAAGTCGGAGATGGTTTGTGTCCGCCCATATAGCCTACTGTAGTCGACAAAACACCGGGCGCCTGGGCAAAATAATATTCGGTACCCCAGAAACAACCGCCTGCAAAATAAGCTATTCCAGTGTCGGCTGTCGTCCGGGCGGGGACAAAACTCATGGACAGTGAATTGACACAATGCCGGGTATTTTTGGGTGTCAGTTGTTCTCCGGTGAAAACATGTCCCAGATGCGCACCACATTTGGCGCAAAGTATTTCGGTGCGTCTTCCGTCGGCATCAGTTTGTTTACGGATCGCCCCTTCTATTTCGTCGTCGAAACTGGGCCAGCCGCAGCCACTGTCGAACTTATCGTGTGAGTGATAGAGCGGAGCACCACAACGTTTACATACGTAGGTGCCTTCTTCTTTGTTATTCAAATATTTGCCTGTAAAAGGACGTTCTGTGCCTTTATGGAGAATGATGGCTTCTTCTTCGGGTGTCAGGGGATAATGTTGCATTGGTACACGGGTTTTAACATTTTTAACTTTTCTTTCATATACAACAAATCTGAAACCAAAATTGTCAATTGGTGAAGTTGAATATTCAGGAATTGATAAAAATACGATTTTAATTTTTGATACGAAATGGTTTGGAGGTGAATGCCCTGTAATATATAGTCGACACTTTAGAATATCTGTTTAATGCGCTAATTTTCAATTTTTAATTATCTTCTGACTGTTGTAGGCTCTATACTATAATAGAGTTACTCACTTGTTTATTGTATCAATGTAATAAACTCACGGAAAGAATAGAGGGACAGCTATTTAATGGTAAACCGTATTTTCTGATACACGGATAAATACAAATGTGGTACTATCTTTGCAAGATTTAAAATATAATATATCAGTGGGAAAGTTCTATCATTTGTAGAACTGGGTTCACGCATCTGTTTGTATTAAGTAATGTCTCAATTAGAGGGTTTACCATTAAATAAGGAATCGTTCGAGCAATTATTTGTAAAGTACTATTCCATGCTTTGCATCATAGCATATGATTACACCCGCAACCGGACATTAGCCGAAGAAATGGTTGAAGATACATTCCTCATTATCTGGGAAAAACGCGCATCGATTGTTGTTACCGATGCCATTAAATATTTCCTGATAAAATCAACACAAAACACCTGCCTACAATATATCCGGAAAAAGAAACTCGAGACCCAGAGTATGGACAATACCCAAGCAGAAAGATTTATTCCGTGGAGTGACGATTATCCGTTAGGCCGGCTTTTCGAAAAAGAGCTTTCGGAAATAATCGACCAAACGATAGAGTCTTTTCCGACACAAATCCGAAAAGTATTTCTGTTGAGCCGTCATAAGGATATGACATATACACAAATTGCCGAAACACTCAATATTTCTGAAAATACGGTAAAAACCCAGATCAAAACAGCACTATCACGTTTACGCGTGGCACTGAAAGATTATTTAATGATCATCGTATGGATGATTATGTCTTTTATGAAATTATGATGATTGGGCTATAGGTGAATATTATATTGCTGTTTTAGAGAACATATCTGCGGCATCACGCGACGCAGCATGCCGTTAGCTATTAAAAAACAGGCAATAAAACATATCAGTTTTTCTATTGCCCGTTTTTTCATCAAAAGGGAATAAGTTTATTGGCTGTAGGTGAATTTTCCGGATATTCATTCGGCCGATGGTGGTGGCGCTGCGGTGCCCCAATTTTGATTGGCTGTATCGCCCATTACCAGTATTAGCTTTCCGCCATTGGCAATGTCCTTATGCTCGAACCACGGTTTGTTCCATTCCTTTCCGTTGAGGGTAGCCGATTGGATGTACTTGTTATTATCCGAACAGTTGACAGCCTCTATTTCAAAATATTTTCCACCGCCGAGATCCATTTTGACATAGGAAAACAACGGGCTACCAATGTTATAGGTCGGCATGCCGGGCGTAACCGGATAAAAGCCTATGGCCGAAAATACCACGAAAGCTGATGTACCACCGCCATCTTCATCACCGGGAACACCCATCAAGTCATTCCGGAACCACTGTTTGAGCAGCATACGGATACGTTTTTGCGTTTTCCACGGTTGTCCGGCATAATTGTACAAGTAAGGAATATGCAGGCTCGGTTCGTTGGCCATTGAGAACTGTCCAACATTACCAGTATGATCAGGCAATTGAGCATAAAATGCAAACTTACTCCGCCCCAACGGTTCACGGAACGTGGCATCCAGGTTTCCTGCAAACTTTTCGGGAGAACCCATCAGTTGGATGAGGTCGGCTACATTGTGTTGGACGTCCCAACGATATGTCCACCCGTTGTTCTCATCATAATAATCGCGTGCACCCATGCCTCCCGAAAAACGATAATCGAACGGTTCGATAAAATTTCCATCTTTATCCTTAGGATGGAAAAATGCCGTTTGGGCGTTATAAAGATTACGGTAGTTGTAAGAACGTTTCAAGAAGTATTGGTAATCATCGTTTAACTTCAATTCTTTGGCTATTTGCGACAAACACCAGTCGTCATAACATGTACCCAGCGTCACTGCCACCGGTTGACGTTTTTCGCCAGGATTGACATTGCTGATATATTCCTTTTCGTCAAGTTTCAATGCCGGGAAATAGCCTTTTTCCTTGTAGAACACATCCAATTCTCCGGCTTCAGCTCTTACCCAAGGGATCAGGGTCGACTCCATGATAGCGTTTTTACTGGCTGTATAAGCCTTTTCCAAGTCAAACCCGCGTAATCCTTTACAATAGGCATCCCATACTACACCTACGGCGTGATTACCGCTCATGCGATGGCTGTCACCCGTTATTTCGGGAAAAGTAGGCATCCAATTTTCTTTGCTTTGTCCGGCCATACGGATATACGAACTGATCATCGCCGATTCCATTTCCGGTTCAATGAGAACGCGCAACGGATGTGTGGCACGATAAGTATCCCAAATCCAGTCATCGGTATAGAAAGGTATGCCACCATCGTCATGTACCCGTCCATCGCCGTCGAAAGCGCTGTAATACCGTCCGTCTTCCGAAATGTTAATCATCCGTTCATAAGTACGGTAAAGTGAGGTGTAAAATACGGCTTTGTCGTTATCGCACATGCCTTTCACTTCTATTTTACCCAAGGTATTATTCCAGATGTCGCGACCCTTTTGCGCCACCTGCTGCCAGTCGTATGTATTGATGTCGCGCCGCAGATTTTTAAGCGCTTGTTGTTCGTCGATGAATGACACGCCGTAACGCAGACGAATAGTTTTGTTTTCTTTCCCAAAATTGAGGACGACCGCTTTGTTACGCCCTTCTACCGATTTTTCGGTGGACGATATGCCGTCATCCGTTAAGACACCGGCTGAAACAGGTTTCTGTTCCGTTTCGATACAGACATAAACACGGGTATTACTGCGGCCAATAGATTGATAGCCGGATATGCCTTCGGGGGTAATCTGCATAGCGCCGCTACGGGTATTGATAATAATATAGTTGTCTCCGTCTTTTTTAAATGTTATTTCATACACGCCGGCTTGATGAGATGGTGCATAATTGACTTTCACCTGCGCTTCGTCCAGATATACCGAATAGCTATAAGGAGTCACCTTTTCCAGGTCGTAAGTATAGTTGACGACCGGCTTCAGCGCCGACTCGCCTTGTACCGGACTAATGTTGAATGCCGAACTGCCCCGGTGACTGGTGACGATAACAGGAAGACCGCGCAATAAATCCGAAGTATAGTCGGTACGTTCGGGGTAAACCCGTAACATACTGTTGGGCAGATGTACCGTAGGATATGTCGGCACCAACAAATGACTGATGTTGCCCATGTAGGGATTAACATAGTCTACCGGGGATTTTTTCTGCCCATTTCCGGAACAGCCACATAAAAGTAAAAAAAGAGTGCATGCCAGTATAAAGGCTGCAACAAAACGGTTAAAGTTCATAGGACACATGATAAAATTCAGGAATTAAAAAATACGTAGGCCAAAGAAAAACAAAAATGCTTAATGAACCTATTAATAAATGGCTTAACCGGCTGACTATTTTTAGAAAAGATTTGGAAAAACTTATTCTGACCTTCTCCGGGCAGGCTCTATCGACCACTTTCAAAAAACGTCATCACCCTGATCAAGGACGGAGTATTTTGAAACATATTGAGCTTCGACTAAAACTTTTTGGCCAGGACTTCTCTGCCTTTTCGCATATCAGGCATTTGTATATCTATACCTTAGAAGACGATTAACTCTCCGAAGTTTAATCATCGTGATTTACATGATTATCTCATCTTTTTTGTGTAAATTTGCATGATCATCAGATATAAAACAATTTATGCAACCTTCACTTTCAGCATTCCATTCCTCGTTGTCATCTTCTCCAAGTTCACCGGATATGATCTTTCATAAGCAGGTGCCTTTTTCCGAACTATACATTGATAAACGGGAATTATACCTGTTGATGGGTTATGGAGATCAAACCCCGGATGGTATGTTTCTCGAAATAATTGATGAAATGTTGGCCGAACTGGCGACATGTTGTACTCCGGAATTCGGGTATGTTATCCTTCCCGGGCATCGTATCGACCGGGAACAGATACAAGTGGCGGATACCATCCTGGTCCCGGGACGTACCATCACTTCATACCTCCGCGAAGCCGACAGTTTTGCTATTTTTACTGCAACTGTGGGCGCAAATTTCGACCAGTGGAACCATGCTTTGCAAAAACGGGATGACATGGTACGTACTTTTTTTGCCGACAGTCTCGGGTCGATACTGGCTGAGGCCTGTGCTACAGTGATGACATCACACTTGGAGCAGGAAATGAACAATCAAGGTCTTTTCATCAGCAATAATTATAGCCCCGGATAC
Organism: Bacteroidales bacterium; assembly: GCA_031551645.1. Classification (GTDB taxonomy): domain Bacteria; phylum Bacteroidota; class Bacteroidia; order Bacteroidales; family UBA4181; genus JAIRLS01. The sequence continues at coordinate 12,228 of JAVBNI010000127.1, forward strand.
TGTGACTGGCCCTTAGTGGAACAGAAAAAACTATTTTCATTTTTCCCGGAAGGTTTTTGTGGGGTAACCCTGACCGATTCATGCCTGATGTTGCCGATTAAATCGGTCAGTGGAATTGCCGGAATAGGCAAACAGGTAAAAAAGCGACCTTATGGCTGCGATATTTGCGGAATGAAAGATTGCATCAAGAATAGAAACAAGTCATGACTTTTGACCGTTGAAGGTTGAAAAGTTGAAAGTTGAAGACTTTCATAACCAATCACAAAAGAATATATCAAAATACCGATTATTTAAGGGGGATTAACCTAACCAGATTGGTCAGGCTAATCCCCCTTAATATTGTCTTCTTATTTTTATTCTTTAATAACTTTTATCGTTTTTGCTTGCTTATCCATTTCCACACGGAAGAAATATACGCCTGCCGGTAGCTGCCCTGCATGGATAATTTCGTCTGGACTTGTAACCTTTTGGGTATAAACCACGACACCATTCCCGGCAATGATTCGCAACGTACACCCTTCTGCATCTGTAAGGCGCAAAGTATTCGCGAAAGGATTGGGATAGACCTTCATGCTTGGTGCGAAGGCATCCTCTGTGCCTGTGACGACCTGTCCGGGTGTGATGGTATGCTTACTGTTGTCGACAGTGAAGTTAACCGTTCCGTTTACGCTTCCGTCCGTGAGTGTCATCGGTTCCGAAGGCTCTGCGTCGTAACCGTTCATCACCACCAACACGATGTAAACGCCTGCCGGTAAGCCAGTGAATAGGTAGCGACCATTGGCATCGGTAACGGTGGCAGTCACATAGTCGTATCCGCCGAGTGCACCGGCCTTCAACTGACCATCTTGCGACATGTAGAGCTCAACCGTGGTACCTGTGGGAGCATTGGCCACCGTACCACTGACAGATATTGTACCTGCTTGAACGACTGTCACTGTAGCCGTTCCCTTCTTCGTGTTGTCATGAGTAGAAGTGGCAGTTACGGTGATTGTAGTTGCCGTTTCGTCTGCAGCTACTGTAAGCATACCATTCGCGTTGATGGTGGTACTTGCCAACGTATTACCTGAAATACTCCATGTTACCGTGGTTGCCGCGCCACCTGTTGTCGTGACATTTGTCGTGAATTGCTGCTGACCACCCTTCTGTACATATACCGTGGATGGTGACACCATCACGGATATTACCGACGGCGGTGTCTGATTGATCACCGTCACTGTGGCCGTTCCTTTTTTCGTGTTGTCGTAGGAGGAAGTGGCTGTAATGTTGATTGCAGTTGCCGTTTCATCTGCAGCTACAGTGAGTAGACCGTTCGCATTTATGACGGTACTTGCAGAGGCATTACCTGACACGCTCCACGTTACTGTAGTTGCAGCTCCGCCCGTAGCTGCCACATTAGCGGCAAACTGCTGCGTTTTGCCTTTCTGCACGGTGATTGTGGCCGGCGATACCGTTACGGACGTTACAACAGGCATTTCAGCTGCCGTGATACTCCCGAAACCCTTCCACACATTGGCTGTGCGGTAGGCTTCCACCGAACCGGAGGGAGCCTTCAGCAAACACGACGACTTGTTAATGCCCTCAAATACATTTTCGACAATGGTCTGAGGCGTCGGGTTCAGGTTGGTGACGGAGGTCAGCCGATCGAGGCCGGCAAATGCAGATTCTCCGATACCGGTTACATGGCTTCCGATGAGCACCGCTGTCAGTTTCCAACATTCCTTAAAAGCAGAATTGCCGATGGTTATCACCGATTCGGGAAGGGTTAAAGAGGTCAATCCTTCGCATTTGAAAAAAGCCTGATCGCCGATACTCGTTACCGAACCGGGAATAACAACTGCGGTAAGTTTGCCGCATCCGTAAAA
>JAVBNI010000094.1:0-76341 GCA_031551645.1 Bacteroidales bacterium
ATGAATACCATTACAGATACAATAGACGCAACCACATGGATACTGTTTTTGACAACCTAATTTGCAGAATGATTAAATTCGAGCCAATCCGCAGAAAATTAAAAAAATAATTAGTGAGCTTTAAACGCCTATACCGATTAAATTATATCGGTCTGAAAAGCGACGGTACGCTCGACCCGGATATGCGGAAAATCATTGGAGACCCCAATCCTGATTTCATAACCAGCCTGAATCTCCAGTTAAAACACCAATGTGGAATTGACTTCTCGATCATGTTCTATTCCATGTATGGCAACGATATTTACGCCAAACGGAAATTGGATCGCCCATCCTTGCAAGCCGATCGGTGGACAGCGGAAGACCCAAATAATGACCGGCCCAGGCTTCGGTCCGACAGGGAATATTTTGCTTCATCATGGTTTGTGGAAGACGGAAGTTTCCTGAGAATTCAGAATATAACCCTTGGCTACACCTTGCCGAAAATCCCTTTTATACAGCAATGCCGGATATATGTTAACGCAGCTAACCCGTTTACTTTCTCCAAAACAAGTGAATACGATCCCGAAATTGGTGAAGACGGACGGGGAGATGCACCGTATCCCAGAATTACCGCATTGACTGCCGGATTAGAACTGAAGTTTTAACAAAAATATAAATTGATATGAAGTCGATTAAATCGTTCATTTTTATAGTCCTTGCCATAAGTCTTTTTAGTACTTCCTGCGATGACATGTTGAAAGAAACACCTTACGGGGTATATTCTGATGAAAATTATTATACCACCGAAGAGGATGCCCTCAATGCATTGCTGTATGCATACGATCCGATCAATAATATTGAATATGGTGCCAGGTTTCTGTTCAATCTTACAGATATCTCAACCAATCAATACAAATCGTACAATAAGGCATTGGAAACCGCACTGTTCACATGGGATGTGACGCCCAATACCGAAGAATGCCTTTATTTTTTCAAATATGCATATTTATCCATCAGCCGCGCCAACGGGGTTCTTGAGAATGTAAGCAACATGACAAATATTTCATCTTCCGCGCAACAGCAATTCCTGGGAGAAGCTTACTTTTTAAGGGCGTTTAACTATTTCATGCTGGTGCGTACCTATGGTGAAGTGCCTCTCCACGAAAAGGTTGTGCAAAGTATTAATCAATCCCGGGCGGAATACGCCACCATTGAAAAACTATACAATTTTATCATCAGCGATTTGGAAAAATCTATATCCATGATGAGTATTGCCAAGCAGCAGGGAAGAGCCGACAAAGTAGCTGCACAAGCCTTATTGTCGAAAGTATACCTTACCCTTGCATCTTCTAAGATAACCGGAGCGCCCGGATATGAATGGGTGCCGGACGGTGAACAAATGTATGCCAAGGCAGCCGAATATTCCCTGCCAGTACTTGCCGATCAAAACGTATATGGTTTGGATCCTGATTTGGCCCGGGTATATGACGTCGACCATCAGGCCGACGGGATCGAACATATATTTATTACCTCCATGTCCCGCGGAGGAAGCGGTGAAGAAGGAAATTTTTCGCAACTTCCGCAAATGTATTGCCTTTCACTCCCTACAGTATATATTTCCACTTCGCTTGACGGAGGCAACAAAGTACAGTCGGTGCTTCAACCTGGTCAGTCCGGTTTTCAGTATTACCGGGTTGATAATGATTTCTACCAGACTTTTGACGACAACGATCTTCGTAAGAAATTGATGGTTACCACCATTTATAATGAAGATGGTTCTGTATTAGCCAATTGGTCGAAAGACAACATCACCAGTTCCAACCCCACACTGGCTGCCTTCTATTATCCTTTCTGCCGGAAATATACCGACCCGCAATCAAAGGCCAACCGTACGAGCGCAAATATTTACCTGATGCGTTTTGCCGAAGTAGCGCTCACCTATGCCGAAGCGGCAGGTCCCACAGCCGAAGGTTATGAATGGGCCAACAACGTGAGGAAGAGAGCCGGATTAGGCGATCTTCCCGCAGGATTAACAGTCGAAGATTTCCGGAAAGCCATATGGAAGGAATTGACTTTTGAACTGGCCTTTGAAGGACATGGCCTGTTCGAGTTAAGAAGGATCAACCGGGTTATGGAAGATGTTACCAATAAAACCGTAAAGACGGAATATGCTTACTTCTATCCAATACCGCAGAGGGAAATCGATTTAAACCCCAAGCAATAAACAAAAAAACAACAAGATGAATACCAAATATATATATTTAATATTGTTGATTTGTGCCATCGTATGGCCGTCCGGATGTAACGATCAAGAAAACGAACTCACATCCGGATCGGACTATACCTTGTCGACACAAGCAGAAGTAGATGCTTTTGGCGGTGCGGAAGACATACGCACCTTAACAATCAGCGGTGAAGGGATTACCGACCTTTCCAAGCTTAATATACAAACCGTCAAAAATCTGGTGATTGAAAACACCGGTATCGAAAACTTATCCATACCGCAACTGACCTCAATCACAGTATCTATAACCATCAAAGGCAACAAAAAAATGACAGCCATGGACGGTTTAAACAAACTGATGTTTGTAAACGGAAATTTCAATATTGAAGATAATGAAGCTTTGACAGACATTTCAGGATTATTAGGCCTTAAGGTTTTCCGGGGAGCCCTGTCGATAACAGGAAATACCATCCTTGGTGAAAATGTCCCATGCACTTCAACCGACATAGGCTTTTGCGTGATTAAAAACTTGCTGGAAAGCAGCATACTCGAAGGAACGGTTACATTAACCAACAATCATCCGGATGCGGCAACCGATCCCAAAATGATCGGGCAAACCTCGGGTGGTGATATTATCAGCTACACGATCCTTTCAAAAGCTGATGCAGTCAATTTTTCACCTATTTCAGACAGCGTGCAGGACCTCCGCATATCGGGGATGGACATCACCGATGCAGAACTAGCTTCGATAGGTTCTAAAATCGTAGGAGCAAAAGGAACGGTAACTATTGAAAATACCGGGATCACAACAACCGAAGGATTCTTTGATAAAGTAGGTTGTCGGGGAAGTATCATTTTACGCGGGAATGCGGCGCTTACCAACCCCAATGGATTTAAACCGTATCGCGAAATAACCGGTGATTTGATTGTCGAAAATTGTCCCAATCTTTTATATTTTGCCAGCTCGGATGGAACAGCCGGGTTCTCAGGTATCACAACCATTCAAGGTAGCCTGAAACTAAATCCGGTGCCGAAAATGGATACGGGTGGCGGTGGATTCGGAAAGTTGACCTACATTGGTGGAAATTTCGAAATTGTGGGTGACCGGACTGCCGGCGAAATATGGAATCTGGATACCTGGTACGCTTGGGGCGGAGGCATCAAGCACATCGGAGGCGACCTGACTTTCAAAAACCATTATAAAGTAAACGGATTAGGCGGATTTCAAGCTCTGGAATATATCGGAGGCGATGTATATATCCTGGACAACGGAGGTCCCGACGGCCTGATCCCTACCATGTCGACATCCAACCAAATAGGGTTCTGCCTGATTAAAACGTTAATGGATAAAGGCGTTATGAAAAAAGAAAATCCCGTTATCCAGCTCAGGGCGAAATCCGGCGATTCTTTTATCGATATTAATACCTTAGCACCTTGTGAATAAAATTTGAAAAGGAGGTTGTTCAAAAAGTCAAAGTGAAGCGTCATTGCGAGAGCCTACCCCAAAAAAATGTGGCATAATGCGGTTATGACATATTGTCTTAAAATCAGCGATTTACGCAAATCTGTCATTGGTAGGAGGAACGACGAAGCAATCTTTGTAATTAACAGTAGATTGCTTCGCTATCACTAAAACAAGACTTTTTGAACCGCCTCCTTTCTAAAACAAAATCAACATGAAATATCTCATTTTTATTTTGGGTTTGATCCTTGCCTTGCCAGCATGCAAGGAAGACAACACCGAACCCGACAAACCGGACCAAAGAATAATCGACCGGAATTACGAATTCAGCAACGGGGTGATCCCCCGGAATGTCTTGGAAAGTTATCTTTCGAGAAGTATAACCCAGGCCGAGTTTCTTGTTAGCGAAGGGTTTTACAATGACGGCGCATATCCGGATAAAGAAGACGACACCCGGATGTTGGAAAACACAGGAGCCAAATTTATCGGGCGGGCATTCTATTCGTGGGATGTCCCCGAATACTTCAACAATCCTGAATTTTTAGGAAATGCAAAGTCAAAAATAGAAGAAATGCATACCTTTGATCCGGATATCATTTTCCAGGGCGCCATTTTTGAAATCGTTTCCACCAAAGTAAATACCATTCCCGTTCCCGCATGGGTGTTTGAAGCATTCGGCCAGCCTGTCGAGACCCGTAATTTTGTTTACGAGAACATGCTGAACAAACAAGGACTCCATGTAAACGAGTGGCGCACGGGCGCCAGCGTTCCTGACATTACCCAGTTGGAAACACGGCTGTTTTTTTATTACATGGCCCGGCAATATATGGAAATCGGAATCGAAGCCATTCATTTCGGGCAGGCAGAGTTGATGGCAATGTCCGATAAGGATAACAATTACGCTTCGTGGAGCGAGCTTCTTGGCAAAGTCAGGGAAGCCGCATCAACTGTAGCCCGGCGCGGTACCGTACTCTGCGATGCCCATTTACCCGGCGGCGGATTTGTTGTCGACGGTAAATTACTGTTCGACTACGTTTCCTTTCCCATGCGGCCGAAAGAAATAATGGGAGACCCGCAAAAAGCCGAACTTCAGAAATTTTATCTCGACGCCATGTATGGACGGACCAAAGGTGGCGTTACTCCAAGCGGATGGAGTTGCGACAAATGTCCTTACCTCGTGGAATTCGACAATTTCGGGCTTAGCAGTCAGCCCGGAAAAGGGGATATCAAAGACTCCTTTGTATGGGGATACGATGAAATATCCTGGTTTTCCAATCAACCGGAAAGTTACCGGAACGAATTTCTTGAATACGCAAACGATTGGGTCGAAAAAATCGATCCCAACGGTTTTCTCCAGATGCCCGGAAGCAGAGTCACAACGGGCGCCGATACCAATAGATACAGGGCAAACACAAATAGCGATGCATGCCCTTCAGGTAAAAACCAGGAAGAAACGATCAAAAAAATATGGAGCAAATGAAAAAAATACTTATTTTTTTATGCATGATTCTGCTTGTCAGCTCGTGCGATAAGAAAAACCAAAAGAAGAATTATACATTTGACGGATCCGGGATTTCTCGGGAAGTACTGGAAAATTATTTAGACCGGGCTGTAACCATGGCCGAATTTCTGACCGTGGATCCCTATTGTAATGATGGGGTTTACCCCAATAAGGAATTAGATATAAAATTCATACAAAACGTCGGTGCGAAATTCATCGGTCGGTCACTTTACAGGTGGACAGGTGAACAGGCTTTTAATACCCCCGATTTTCTGGATAATGCAAAATTGCTGGCGGCAAAAGTTCATGAAAACGACCCCGATGTTGTCTTCCAGGCCGCCCTTTTTGAAGCAGTAAGCGCCAAAGTAGAATCGGTTGAGGTACCGCAATGGGCCTTCGAAGCTTTGAACCTCCCTGTCGAAAAACGAAATTTCCGATATGCTGAAATGCTCAATGCCGACGGAAAATTGGTTGACCATTGGGGTCGTGGAAGCAGCGTCCCCGACATAACACGTCCCGAGACAAAGCTCTGGTTCATGTTCCTGGCCGGTTCGTACATCAACATCGGTTGCGAAGCGTTACACCTGGGACAAATCGCGTTAATCGGCATGGCCGACGATAACTTTAAGGAATGGACCAAAACATTGGATGCCATACGGGCATATGCAAAGAAACATGCCCGGAGAAATTGGGTAATACTTGATGCACATACGCCTTCGGGCGGCATGATCGCCAATGGTAAAAGCCTGCTTGATTTCAATTCTTTTCCCTTAAGGATCAAGGAAATTCCTGAGAAACCCCAACAATGTATCCTGGAAAAAGGTTATCTCGATTCATTTTTCGACAGAAGCAAAGGAGGAATAACACCAAGCGGGTGGACATGTTCGTCGTTACCTTACTTGGTTGAATTTGACAACTTCGGGATAAGCGACCGTCCGGGAACTTCGACAGTAGACTCCCATCTCGTTTGGGGTTACGACGAAATATCATGGTTTTACCTGCAGGATGAAAATTACCGCAAGGAATGGCTCCGTTATGCATACGACTGGGTAAATAAAAATGACCCCAACGGTTTCCTGCAAATGCCGGTATGCCGGGTTGTCACCACAGGACGGGGAATTCCTGCGGAAAAATTTCATGCCAACACCCGGACGCCGGAATTTCCTAAAGGATTGAATTTGGAAGAAACCATTAAAGATATCTGGAAAAATCAATAATTTATCAATCCGAAACCACATGAAAGTCAAAACCCTCTTACTGTTAACCATTCTAACCCTATATGCCATCGATACCCAATGCCGGACGATTAGCCTCGACTGGCAAATCGGATATCACGAAACAGCGGACGGATCCCCCGGAAAATGGATGCCCTCAACTGTTCCGGGAGCCGTGCAATTAGATGTGATGAAGGCGGAAAATTACCGGCAGCCCTATTGGTATGGCGATAATTTCATGCAATTCGACTGGATGGAAAAAGTGTATTTCACCTACAAAACAAACTTCAAACGCCCGTCATTAAAAGACTCCGAACGTTTGTTTTTTTACTCAAAAGGCATTGATTACCAATTCAAAATAACATTGAACGGACGTACCCTCTGTGAACAGGAAGGTATGTTTACCTATGTTGATATCGACCTGACCGATTATTTGCAGGAAAACAACGAGTTGAAAATACTTGTCTACCCGGTTCCGAGCATCGGGGTCGTTTATCAAAAAGGCGTCGAAACATACCGGCAGAATGCACGCGAAAGCGCCAAGCCCGCCGTCAGCTACGGATGGGACTGGCATCCCAGGCTGGTTACCCGCGGTATTTGGGACGAAACATACCTGGATGTCAGGAACAAAACATACGTTACAGATGTATCCGTCACGTACGACCTGAACCAGGAATTGAATCAGGCCCGGGTCAGATTGGGCATAGAAGGAGTACAGCTCTCGGGTCATCCGTTCAAATGGGTTTTGAAAGACCCTGAAGGAAAAGTTGTATTGGAAAAACAAGGAATATTTCCGGATAACCGGTACACTGAAGAATTGACCCTGGCAGCTCCTGTCCTGTGGTGGCCCAACGGATACGGCAAGGCCAATCTCTACACCAGCGAATTTTACCTGTTGGACAAGGCTAACCGGACAATGGAACAACACGCCGCCAAAGTCGGATTTCGTAAAATACGGTTAATCATGAATGAAGGCGCATGGGTCGACACTCCTTTCCCAAAGACACGAGCTGTAGCCCCGGCTTCATTGGAAGTCAACAACCGGCGTATTTTCTCCAAAGGCAGCAATTGGGTACATCCCGAAATATTTGTCGGCCTGATCACTCCGGAGTTGTACCGGAAACAACTTGAACTGGCAAAAAAAGCCAACTTTAATCTTTTGCGTGTCTGGGGCGGAGGTATCACCAACAAAGAGTCCTTCTTCGATTTTTGCGATGAATTAGGCATACTGGTTTGGCAGGAATTTCCACTTGCGTGCAACAATTACACCGACGATGCCAAATACCTGAAAGTATTGGAACAGGAAGCCCGGTCGATTATCGGCAGGGTGAAAAAACACGCATGCCTTGCCATATGGTCGGGCGGTAATGAGTTGTTCAACAGTTGGAGCGGCATGACTGACCAGTCGTTGGCTTTGCGTTTGTTGAACAGCGTTTGTTACCAACTGGACCCGCATACGCCGTTTATATACACTTCACCAATCTATGGTATTGGGCACGGACATTATATTTTTTACGATAAGAATACAGGAGAAGACGTTTTCCAGTGGATGGCCAGAGCCAAAAATACGGCATATACCGAATATGGAGTGCCGGGCGTAGCCAATATCGATGTATTGAAAAGTTTTATGCCCAAAGATGAACTGTTTCCGCCAAAGCCCAACACTGCCTGGGAAACCCATCACGGATTGGGCGCATGGCAAAAAGACAGCTGGTTGGAACTACCAACGCTCGAAAAGTACTTCGGCAAAATCAAAACGCTCGAAGATATGGCCGCATACAGTCAGTTGTTACAATGCGAAGGATTAAAGTTCATTTACGAAGAAGCGCGCAGACAAAAACCTTATTGCAGCATGGCGCTCAATTGGTGTTACCAGGAGCCCTGGCCTTCGGCGGCAAACAACAGCCTGATCAATTGGCCGAATGAGGTCAAACCGGCCTATTATCATGTAACCAATGCTTGCAGACCTGTGCTGGCAAGTGTCTGCATCTCGAAGTTCGAATGGCGGCAGGGTGAAGACTTTTCCTGCGAACTTTTCCTGCTGAATGATACCTATCAGTCCGTAGATCCCGCTAAAATCACTGTGACGTTGCAGTATGACGACGGTAAGGAATTGACCTTGTTGGCATGGGATTTCCCAGGCACTTCGGAATTCCAGAATCTCAAAGGTCCGACAGCGCATGCCAAAATACCCGAAATGAAAAATGGCTTGTTTGCCATACAGGTAAAAGTAGAGGGCAAAAAAGATTATAATTCTGTTTATATCCTGTCGTATGCAGGCAACAGCGTCAAAAAACAGATACCTTCAAAAGCTTACTATAACGGTGATACAGGAACGCCATTTTGAAATAATCTAAAACTTGTAATAATCAGATGAAAGCACATTTTAATACGATGTGCTTTTATTTTATATCTCGTGTACGCACACGGAATAACAATTTTTTCACTGTGTGCGTACACGAAATGTAAAAAGTAATTAAAAATCACGATTGTTTCATTTCCAATTTTCAACCAACGTTAACCCCTTACGTCGTTGAGAGCTAAAATCGTTGCGAGCCTGCCTGTCTGCCGAACAGGCAGGCTCACCGGAGTTAATTTTCCACTGTCAATTACTTAAGAAGATAAAATTGTATTTTTACAGAATATTTTTTCCTTTTTTTGAACCGGATCATATCCATATAAATTTGTCAATCAAAAATGAAATTACACCATCTCATTTTTAATCCCTACGAGGTAAACACATATATTGTAGCCGGGAAAGACGGGCAATGCGCCATTGTTGATCCGGCATGTTGTTCGCCGGAGGAACAGGCTGTGCTGGAAAAATACATCAAGGACAAAGAGCTGAAGCCTACTTGGCTTATCAATACACATGGGCATTTCGACCACGTAATCGGCAATGCTTTTGTACATAAGACATGGCCAGTGAAGACTGCCGCCCACCGTGCCGATCTTTTCCTGATGGAAAATGCCTACCGGCAAGGCGAGATATTTGGGTTTGCGGTGGAACAACCTCCTAAACCTGATATTTTTCTGGACGAAGGCGATACGGTTACCCTGGGTGACGACATGGCACTTCAAGTGTATCATATTCCGGGGCATTCGCCCGGTAGTATCGTACTATACTCGCCCGGGGAACAATATGTCATTGTCGGCGATGTGTTGTTTAATGGCAGCATTGGCCGCACCGATCTTCCCGGAGGTGATTACGATCAACTGATCACTGGCATAGAGACAAAGCTGATGACACTTCCTCCGAAAACGATGGTATTTCCAGGTCATGGCCCTCAGACTTCTATTGGGCAGGAGATGATGCACAACCCGTTCTTAAACAGAATGTAATCGCGATTAAATGTATTTGGAACAAACCGGGATTGAAAAATGCGTTTTTGTTTTCGGTGTCTTCCAGCATTGTGCTGAATGATTTATGTAATTTTGAAATACCCCGAGCGTAACTTGGAGGGGATAACGTGAATTCAAGTTTTATTTTTAAATAATATGTGATGGTGTATAAGATCGAACTTATCATTGGTTCTGATACCAAACTGTCCGAATTAGTAGTGGAATACCCAAGCCTTATCGATGCATTGGCACATTTGAATGTGCGGTTGGGCTTCGGGGAACAATCAATCAAAGAGTTAACCGGGCGTTACCAGATCAACCCTGAAGCATTTATGGTGATCGTGCGGACTTATTGTGGTCACCTGACATCCGGAAAAACGATCGGAAAGGAAGCATTAGGCGATTTGTTGATTTTTTTGAAAAGATCGCATCTTGATTTTAAAAACAAACAAATTCCCGAACTAAAAAAACTCATTGAGTTATTTTCCAGTGAAATATCAGCCAAACACGGAAAAATACTGATTTCGTTTTTTGACGGATATATTAGCGAAGTATACGACCATTTCAAGTACGAGGACGAAACGGTTTTTCCGTACATCCAGGCAGTTCTTGAAAATCGTAGGACGGGTGATTTTGCCATACGCGAATTCGAGGAAAATCATACGGACATCGAGCAAAAGTTGTTGGATTTGAAAAATATCCTGATCAAATATATTCCCGAAGAGATCGTGTCGGATAATCGCACGAAAATCCTTCGCGATCTGTTTGATTTCGAACAGCAACTTTATTACCACACCAAACTCGAGGACCAAGTGTTGGCTCCGTCTGTAAAAAAAGTTGAAAAAAAAGGACGTCAAAAATAACCGTCCTTATAACCAGCAACACACATGTTTAATCTTATAGCTATTATAGATCAATCGCGGATCATCAGGGAAGGAATCGTAGCTTTATTGAGCAATAACGATATTTGTCAAAGAGTCGGAAGTTTGGAAAATATGGACGACTGGGACATGGCATTCAAAGGCATCGAGCCCGACCTGGTTATCATTAATCCGGGCTTCTGGATGAAAAGCGACATCAAAAAATTCAAGACCCGGTACCACATCAGCGACAAAACGACTTTTGTAGGCATCATTTACCAATACTGTGATAAAGAGATACTCAACCTGTTCGATGAAACGATTTACATCAACGATTCGGAAGAAACTATTCTAAGTAAACTACGAAACCTTTACCGCCAAAACGGCGAGGGAACGAAAAGTCAAAACCTGACAGCCCGCGAAAAAGACGTCCTTCTTCTGTTACTGCAAGGTCTTTCCAATAAAGAAGTTGCAGACAGATTGATCATCAGTACCCACACTGTAATCGCTCATCGAAAAAACATCATCGAGAAAACAGGTATTCGCTCCCTGTCCGGATTAGCGGTATACGCTCTTCTGAACAATATTGCCGACATGGATCAGATCGCAAGATAATTGCTTGCAATCTACTGTATCCTGTCGATATTCTTGTAATGCTCGTAGCGCTCCATAATTTGCGCTACAAAAGCGTACGTTTCTTTTCCTTTACATTGCCCATGCCGTACTTCCGGATCTGTGTAAAATTTGGGGTCGGCTTTACTCAACAGGCAGGAATCGACATTGTTATCCCACACGGAGGCATCTTTTCCGTATTTTTCCGCCAGCCGTTGGGCATCCAATATATGTCCCGGTCCAATATTATAAGAGGCCAATATAAATTTGATACGCTCATCTTTATCAATTACGCGTGGAGCAATCAACTTATCTAAGTATTTAATATATTTCACTCCGGCTGCAATTTGCCTTTCGGGAGATGCGGTAGTGTCTACTCCGAAATGTTTCAGGGTGGAAGGCATCAATTGCATCAATCCATAAGCTCCTACACGCGAACGCACATCAGGTTTGAATCGCGATTCTTGACAAACCAATGAAGCTAACAAACGCCAATCCCAACCTATCTCCTTGCTGTATTTCTTGAAAAAATGGTCGTATTCGGATATAACCCCGGTACGGTTGGCAAAAAGCTTGTTACCAACATTGATTTGAAGCGTTTTACTATTGTGATACTTTTTATATAGCACAGCATACTTGGCCGTCTTCTTGAATTTTCCAAGCCACTGATTCAATTCGCTGCGTAATTCGGAAGATTCCGGCCTTAACATCCATCCCACAGGCAGTTCGCCTAAGCTGGTCTGTGTGTCGATATTCGGATAACGCTCAGCAATCAAACGTGCAATAGAACGGTTGCATACGGCATAATCCAATTCGCCGTCAGCTACTAATTCAATCAAACCTTCGGGTTCAATCCCAGTGAGCTTCACAAACCGGATATGCCGGTCATCCACGAAATCTGAACCAGTTGACAACGATGACCATCCCGATACATAAACCATTTTACCGTTCAGCTTTTCGGGATCGCGGATCAGGTTTTGCTCCATCTGTTCGACTGTCATTTTCTTCCACTGTGCCGGCTTGCGCTGTATCAACACCTGTCCGGCCGTGTATAAAGGATTACTGTTCACGACGATCAGACTATCGCCATCCATCAGTAAGCCCGAAGCAATCATATCGCATCGCCCTTCTGCAAGGCTTTGCAAATTATCCATATAACTGTTTCCTACCAGGATTTCTACTTTTACACCAAGATGATTGCCCAGTTCCGAAAGCATATCGTATTGAAAACCCATTGGTTCGCCTTTATATATGAAATAATCGACCGAATTGTAATTGGTTGCCACCACAAGGTTTTTTCTTTCTTGTATTTGGGGCAAATCGACTACTTCCGCTACTTTTTGCTGTTGCGTACAAGAACACAACCACAACAGCATAATGGTTAAAAAACCATTTACAACATTTACTTTTTTACATTTTTGATTTTCACAAATCATGATGATTAAATTTGATTAACAAATAGGTGCACGAGCTAATCATAAAAAGCCCACGAAACGCCGAATTTCACCCTCATTTCATTCAAGGGATACCGGTACACCATAAAATACTCTTTACCCAACGGTGTGAGCAGAGTATTAAGTCCTTCCGTCTTTACAAAAATACGTGCCCGCTTGATCTGGAAATTCAGAAACACGTCAAAGAACGGATAGCCGCCTATTTTTTGATCCTCTTGCAGGTAAAACATACCCGACGACGGCGCATATGAATAGGCATAATATTTTGTATTATAATTAAAATCCCAACCTAACTGCATTCTCAGCACTTTAGGAACCAGCCAAGCCTCAAAATATGTGGACTGGTAGCCGGCAAATGCAGGCAAGGGGATAATATTATTGTTTGAACTATACTGTCCGTACAGCCTGAAACGGAACCCGAGCTTCCACCATTTGATATCTTTTTCGACAAATGCTGTTCCTGTCATCAATAATTCCGAAGCCTGTTCGGGCACTGCGCTGGAATTGATATATACATAATTATTTAATTGCGACAGGTAAACTCCGGCTTTGAATTGCCGATGCGGAACAATGAATTCACCACGCAACCGGATTTCTTGCGATGCATTAAAATCATTATCCCATGATAGGAGATTGGACGCATAATGATTCAAGAAATAACTTGGCTTGGCATTTTCGATACTTCCGCCCAGTAACAAGCTGTTGCGTCCTTTCCGGGTAAAATAATGAATCTGCACCGTTCCGTTGATATTCAGGTTGCCCAATTTATAACCGGTAAAATAAAATCTCCCGTTGAAATCCCAATTCAGATAACGGCCGGTATGGTTGAAAAAACGCCCGGTAAGCGCCGTGTTAATCTGTTTTTCTGTCGCCCGGTAAGTGATGATCGTATCTATCCTCGAAATAGGCGGTAGGTCCATCCCCCAGCCAGAACCTGACGGGGTATAAGGACTATATGATATCCCGACTGAGTCCGGAATGATATTATTGTTCCAGCGATCGAATTCGTTAAGAATACCTACACTAAAACCGGCAGTGAATTTGTTGCGCGATTGTTCCTTGAACATCAATTCAAAATGGTTGAAAATCCTCCTGAAATGAATGGAATCAGACGTATTAGTCGTACCAAAATAAGGGGTTTTATTCAGGTATGTGGCCGTATCGGAAAATTCGCGTTTGTTCCATTCATATTTGAATGTCTGTACCAACGTAAAACGCGACACATTGATTGAGTCCTTCGAGGCATTCCGGTTCCATAGATTCAACTTCTTAAACGAATATGAATGCATCAAATAAAAACTGCGGTTGATTAAAATGGTTTTACCAGCCGAGGACCTTACCGTATAATCGGCAGGGCTCACTTTTGTCGTATCAAAATTTGACAAATCGGCGATGCCTCCGTTTTCTTTCATCCGGACATTATTCCAGTTAAAATTGGTATACATGGAATATTGGCTACCCCGGTAGGCCGAGAAAAGCGTAAAGGCATTATCGGAAGCATTTTGGTTCAGGTATTGTCCTACCGAGGATAGGATGTCGTAACTCAATCCTACGTTCCATCGCTTGTTCACATTCTGCGTATGTACCAGGCTAAGTATCGATTCATTCTGGGCTTTCGATCCTGCCGAAGAATAATCGATCAGTGTATATGGCATCTGGGTCTGGTAATATTTCGTCTCTTCAGGTATGTGCATATAGATGGAAATATTATCGGCAAACAGGAAATCGGAAGGCCGCTGTCGTGCATCAAAACCAATGGGGTAATATGACAATCCCGCGTTACCCAAGTAAGCTCCCGCATAATAATTACGCATGACCGGGTTATTGATTTCAAACCGCGCCAACGTAGTGTCAATTCCAACCTGTAGGCGGGCAAATGAATTTTTATCCAACACATGGTAAGCGTATATTTTGTTGGGTAAAGTGTCAAGTGGATCGGCTAACCCGATAATGGTTATTTTGGGCACAGAATCCGATACCGACACGATGCTGTCCTTTTCTCCGGGAATTTCTATAGGTGGCAATTGAGGTTTTCCTGGCAAAGCAACGGATGTATCCTGAGGAGCAGGCTTCGTTGTTACCGGAATACTATCAAGGGAAATCTGCAATGAGTCGCCTGTCATGACGTGGAGAGTCGAATCTTTTATATCCACTGTCGCAGGGGATTGATTAAAAGACGAAGAATTCTTTTCCTGCCCGGAAATAATGCCGGAATAGGTAATCAAGAACATCCAACATAGGAAGGACAAGCACTTCATGAAAAATGGAACACAATTTTTCATGGTGGCAAAGATACTGCTAAAAAATGATAGGGATAGGAATTGTGCATAACTTTTCGACTGGACTTTAAGCCAGGTGAAAAGCTAAATTACCTGATAATAAGTACATTTTGCGTAATGTGCTCAAATGTTGTTTTTTGACGAAAGTGTCTTTTTTGATGACGAATGTTATTGCATGCAACTACATCCTTCACAACCAGAAGATTGTTTGCGCCCCTGGCAATAGGATGCATCATTCTTGGCACAGGTGATCCCCATTTTCTTCAAGGCGGGATTGTGCTCCACATGGGTATTCGGAAATCTGCCCTTGATCAATATTCCGATTGCCAATCCTACAAAAGCAATGGCAACTAAAACAACCACGATAAGAAAAACGAACATAACTGATTTATTAAAGGTGGTGAACCACAGATTAATTTTTTTGTGTAAAACAATAAAACAATATCCAGCTAAAGATATCTGTCATTCATTGTTTTTCCAATTGTTGGGCGCGTGCCGGGGTAATCGTTTTCTTGTTGTAGAAAGCCACAATGTAGGCATCCTTATATCCGTATTCTTTCACCCGGCGTAATGCGTCTTCTGCTCCGGTGTATTGCCTGAACAGGCCGACGTAATATTTGGTAACGCCATTAGCCAATTTTTCGCCCGATATGGGAGTCAATCCTTTGAACGCATTTGCAGCTAAAGGTTTACTGAATGCTCCAAGTTGGATTTTATAAACAACGCCGTCAGGCAAAGATTGGTCGACAGGTATCGCATTGCTTGCCGAATACGGCGAACTTGCTAATATGGCAAATTCACTTCCTGTCGTACTCTTTGCTTCCGGTTTTGCAGAAATGTTTGACATTGGTGGCGTTTGATCTGCAATTTGAATAACCTCCTTGGATGGTGGAGTGCTCTCCGGCTGGCTGACAACGGCTTTATTGCTTGTCCCCGTTTCATATTCCGAGGCTTTCACAAACCATTCTTCCGCCTTTTTTTGCATGGCGATAGCCTGTGCATTATTATCCCGTATTGCAATTCGTATGCCAGCCTTTTCGGTTTCAGGTGCGGATACCAATGCCAGGTTTTTTGCTTCGACCACCCGTTGCAACGAATCGGCCTGCATCTGGAGCCGAAGCGCACTGCTAACCGTTGTCCGGTATCCGGACTGGTTGATGTAGGCCGGTAAACTATCTGGCACTACCCGAAAAACCATCGGATGCGATAAAGGGGATGTCGTAGAAAAAGCCGGAATAGACATTCCGAACAACATCCACCATACGATACTCAGTATGCAATTTATCCTGCTCTGCATTTCAATTATTTGCAGCAAAAATATAAATTATTTTGTTGTGAATGACGTTGTCTTTTATTGTACCCAATTTATGCATATAACCAAAAAAGGCTTGGCTGCTTTTTCACAAGCTACCAAACCTCATTTCCATAACCAAACCTCACTGATTTTTATAAAGACGGGAAAATCGAAAAACGTTGCGTCAAAAAATAAAAAAAATGTAAAAAAGTTTAAATTTTACTTTTACGATCTTTCCAATGTACAGGGAGAATATTTCCAGCGATGCCTACCCACACGATATAAAACGGATATAACAATTGTGTGGGAAGGAATACCCGTAAAAGTTCTTTTTGTTTCCAGAAAGTGGTTAATGATTTGAGAAAAGGCAGGTCTACAAGTGTTTTGAAAAACCAAAGTACCAAAGCCAACCATAAATACTGAGTCAGAAAAAAACCGGTAATCAAACAGGCTACAATGGAGAAGTTGGCTCCAAAAACAATCAATGCAACAATGATTACGTCCTTATCGGTATACCCACGACTTTTGGAGGTCCATCGATTACGTTGACGGATGAAACTTTTCAGATCGGGTAGGGGAGAGGTTTCTACGGTAGCGCTTGTCGATTTTAAATATTTAATCCGGTGGATATATTTTTTCTTGATTTCCATCATGAGCATCATGTCGTCACCTGAAACCATCGGATTGTCGTAAATGTAGGCATGGTGTTCCATCACTTCCCGTTCCATCACCAGATTAGCGCCGCTACACATGATAGGGTGTTCCCATGAGGTGGTTGCAGCAGCAGATCCCGTCAGACTGATCATTTCCAACGCCTGCCATTTGTCGAAAAATGACTTTTTTCGGGTAAAGATTACCGGGCAGATAATCATTGCCGGATGATGCATTTCATAATAAGCGGCAATATTAGATAGCCATCCGGAAGGAAGGCGGCAATCGGCATCGGTTGTGACAACCAGTTTACCTGTTAGGTATGGTAAAGAATGGCGTAATGCCGCTTTTTTCCCCTCTCGATCCGGAGGAAGTCTCAATAAAGTAATACCTGGATATTCTTTGACATATGATTCAACAATGAATGCGGAATTGTCAGTAGAATGATCGTCCACCACACATATCTGGCATATTTCGCGAGGATAGTCCTGTTTTAGGTAATCATCCAGTAAATGTCTGATGTGCTGTTCTTCGTTACGCATCGGAACCACGATCGATACCGGTATATTAGGGATATTTGTTACAGGCTTTTCAAATTCCGGTAAATTGGCCCATCCCCGCCACAACCACAGGGTAAGTGCCATGTATGACACCGTAACAATAACAAAGCAAACAGGAAAAAACAACAAAATTTGTTACGTGTAAATGTTATGGATTTCAACGTTCAACATGATTTGCATTTATTGTTGAATGTCGTCAATTGTCATAATCTTTTATCGGCAGATATTTCGATATCTTGGAAAAGAGCGTCCCCATGTCGATCGGTTTGCTGATATAATCGACGCATCCTGCTTCGATACATTTATCTTTATCGTCGGACATTGCATTGGCTGTTTGTGCGATGATTGGTATATGGGGATTGATATTTAGGATAATTCTGGTGGCTTCCAGGCCGCTTAATTCGGGTAGGTGCACATCCATCAATACCAGGTCAATTTGCGGGTTGGCTCGTATGCAATCAATCGCTTTCCTGCCATTATCGGCATGTATTATGTTTATTTTCGTATTGCGCAGCATTGCTTCCATTACCCTGAAATTGATTTTGTCATCTTCAACGATCAGTACGGTGTAATCATTCCAATTATGGTCAGTGAGGCCGGTCTTACTGGGTGAGGCACTATTCGACGTCAGCGTTGTCGGATGATACGGAACATTAAAATAGAATGACGATCCTTCGCCTAAATTCGATTCGCACCATATATTACCATTCAATAGGTTTACAAGACCTTTGGAAATGGCCAATCCCAATCCGGAACCACCGAATTTACGGGCGAGTGTATTATCCACTTGGGTAAAGCGTTCAAATATTTTTTCGGTTTTATCTTTGGGAATACCTATTCCGGAGTCTTTTACGTAAAAGAGTATTTGTTTTTTCTTCACTTCGTATCCAAATTCAACAAAACCACGCTGTGTAAACTTTAGAGCATTTCCAATCAGATTGACAAATATTTGCTGCAAACGATCCGGGTCGGAAATTAGAAAAATATTCTCTTCCGGTTTGATGCATCTCAGTTCAAGATTTTGCTGATCATTGGCATTTTTTTGTTGAAAAAGCGGATGAGCAAGGAAAATAGAATACAACTGATCCATCAACGTATTGAGATGGAATGGTTTGTATTTTATTTTCATCTGTTTGGCCTCAATTTTCGAAACGTCCATAATATCTTCGATGAGTGTAAGCAACGAACTTCCGCTTTCCACAATCATCTTTACATAATCATTATGCATTTCGGGGGCAATGTCGGATTTTAGCAGGAGCTGTGCCAGGCCGAGTATTCCATTAAGCGGTGTGCGTACTTCATGCGACATATTGGCAAGAAACGCAGACTTGAGCCTGTCCGACTCTTCGGCAATCAGCTTGGCTTTTACCAATTCATTTTCGACTTGTTTCCGGTGAAGCGCAATACCTGCTTGGTAAACAAATGTTTCTATTAATTGTGAGTCCACTGTATCGGCTTCCCGTTTGGTGGCTATCAGTATACCGCCATATAATTTACCTTCACGCGACATGCCCATTGAGTAAAAATTATTCACATGGAGCATTTTTTGTATCATATTGACGGGTTCTACCGGCCAGCCGGTGCCAGTGGCGTCTTCAAGGCTATCTAATCTCATCAAGGTTTTGTGCGACAAGTATTTGTTCTTAAAGCCTTGTGGCAAAACAATGGAAAACTCTTCGGGAGATTTGCCGAGAATCTTCACGATTTGTTCTACATAAGAATATATGCCTGAGATGAATCGGATGTAAGAAGTATTATTGCTTTGGTCGTATGAAAAGACAACTACCACAGATTTTGGGACAATTTTCGACAGACTTTTACCAATAAAGATAAAGATATCATCGTCGTTTGAAAAAGTAAGGAACTTGAGAGCCGAATTGGATAGGAATAACATATTTTCCTGATAATTGAGCGCTCTGCGTTCAGCAAACTTTTCTTTGGTGATGTCGAACATGACAATACTTACGCCGGTAAGTTCGTTGTTGGCGTACATCCGGGTAGCGTGTATCGTAACAGGAAATTTACGTCCGCTTTTGGTTATGGCGGTATATTCTGATTCGGGAATAATTTCTCCTGCAATAATTTTTTTAAAATACTCTTTACACCTGTTCCGGTCTTCCTTTGTAATCAGTTCTATAAAACGGAGGTTTTGGATGTAAAAATCAGAACCATATTCAAAAACATCGATGGCTTTGAGGTTAACGAAAGTCAGATTACCATCCAAGTCGGTTTCTAATATGATCTCGGGAAGAAGCGAAGTAAGTACCTTGTATTTTTCTTCGGCTGTTCTTGCAGCAATTTCCATCCGTTTTTGCGCATCTTCCCTTTCGCGCATTTCGGTGATGTCACTACTGAGCAATACCAACCGACTATCATCCGGATCATTAGGTACTACAGGAAATACACGGCTCCAGATCCATCGCTCATGCTTTTCCGGAGTTACAATCCGGTATTGGCATGCCTGAATTTGCCGTTGTCCCATCATGATCCTGTCTATCAGCGAATGTACACATTGTTTGTCATTCGGATGGATATTTTTAAGAATATCCGTCAATTTGGGTAATGTGTCGATGCCTGTTCCCAGCACAAAAGTTGTGGATGGATTAGCATATATGATTTGGCCTTTTTCAGTCAGAATAATAGAGTCGTTGGTGTTTTCGGTCAACGAACGGAATTTTTCTTCGCTTTCGCGTAATGTTCTTTCATATTGTTTGCGATACGAAATATCGCTTACGGCGGCCATTTTCACCCTGCGGCCTTCGTAGAGGCATGAGCGCGAACAAATTTCGAATTCGAGTTGTTTTCCTTTTTTATCAATAAGGGTAGCTTCGTAAATATCGGGTAGGTTTTCGGAAAGCCTTGTTCCAATTGTTTTCCGTTGTTCGGGAATAATAAACTCAAGTACGCTTTGTCCGATAACATCTTTGAGGGTATATTGCAGCTTGTGTACCAGCCGAAGGTTTGCTTCCAGGATTTTCCCGCTATCTTTTTCATAGATGACAATACCGTCGTATGTAAGGCTGAGTATTTGTTTGAAACGTTGTTCGCTTTCCTCTACCATTTGTTCCAAATCACCATACTTGAGCAACTTTTTTTCAAGTTCCTCAAGCTTGGAATGCAGAAAATTTATTTCTGCAACTTTTTGATTACTATGATCTTGATTGTTATCAGGCATACAACACCCTGTCAAAAGAAAAAGCTGTTTTTTATTGCACGAAAGTATATATTTTTTTAGTTTTTACATTATGCTTACGGTCTTATTTGATAAAATTGCATAAATCATGGATAAAAGTCAAACTTTATGAGACCAAAGCAATATAACATATAATTATATTATTCATTATATTTTATGAATAAAATTATACCATAGGCTATGTTTTTCCCGATAGATTTTTGCTTATTCTTTGTCACGGCCTGGCAAGTCTATCATTTGTCAGACCGTGAAAAGAATCTTCAAGTCAAAACGTTGGTGTGTTATAACTTATTAACATCAAACCTTCAGGATACTTGGATGATATGTCCTGTGAATCCGGAAAAGCTTGCCGGTAGATTTTCAAAAATTACCGGATACCCATGTCATTTTATATTTTAGTATTCCACCAGCTCGATAGGGATATCTACGATGTCGGCATACTCTTCGCCTGCTTCCATCATGTCCTCATCATCAGTAGGAAAGTACCATTTAATGGTAATGCTGTGTCCGTCATTGTGAATACCTTCGAGCTTCATCAGGATATCGAGGATAATTTTAGATGAAGCCGTATTAAAATAGGACAACTTGAAATCGAAAACCGTTTCGTCGTTAGGCGATTTGGCGTATGCATCAAGCCATTCCAATATGGGGTTATAGAATTTCGATACATCTTCGGGGAGTGAACGTCCTGAAAGTACAAAAATATTGTTACCGGCGTCTAATTGTACACCCGGAGTATCTTCTGTTGCATTGATGATTATAGGGTCCATAATAAATATACTATTTTTAATTATATTCTAGATACACTTGAAGTTAATATAAAAAATGTTTGATCATCGTCAATCGGCATGAATTCGTATGACAGGTTATTGCCTGTTTTTCGTTTAATGTCGATAAAACCCAATCCGGCACCGCCTTTTTCATGTAGCTGTCCTTCTTTGATTTGTTTTTTATATAATTCATTCAAGGCTTCTTTATCCATGCTATTGATAAACTCCAAGGTCTTTTTCAGCTCTTCTATTTTAGCTGTTTCCATTGCATTACCTGTTGTGATGCAGTATTCTTTAGGACTACGGGTAACGATGAAAATCCCCATCCCAGCGTACAGATAGTTCTGTTCGATAGACGAATCGCTGTATTTGCTCACATTTTGGAGGCATTCTACCATTACATGAAAGACTTTACGCTGTACAGCACCTGGTTCCTCCTGCTGCATCATCTTGGTTTCAGTGAGCGACAAGAAAGCTTTAATAATTGGCTGGGTGATTTCACCCTCATACACCAACGATATCTCGTATTCCCGCATATATTTGTAGAAATCGAGAATAAACTCAACAAATGATTTTGGTTTTTCCATGGGTTTATTTGTTTATTTGACTTGAAATTCGTGACTAAAATACACCTAAAATTCTATACCGATTAGTAAAACGTCGTCGGTTTGTTTGATACCTGTTTTCCATTCGTAAAAATCATCTTCAAACATCGTATTGAACTTGTCCATACTGTAATCTGCATGTTCGGCAACCAGATCACGGATACGCTTGGGTGAATATTTTTTACGTTCCGGTCCTCCCAATTGATCAGGTAGTCCATCGGAAAAGAAGAAAATCTTGTCACCTTTCTCCATTTGTATCTGGTGGGTGATAAATGGTTCTTCTGGTTTCTTTCCCAGGGGAATACCACCAATGGCCTTACGATCGCCTTTGTATTCGATAATTTCACCATTACGCAGGAGATATAACGGACGATGTGCCCCAGCATATTCAATTTCATTGGTTTTCAAATTGATTTTTACGAATGCAATATCCATGCCGTCGCGTGCATTGGCATTTTCCAAATCCTGTTTAAGCGTGGTACGTACGCCGTGGTGCAGCCTGTCGCATATTTCGCCGGCAGTATATTTTTCTGCATGATCGGCAATATTGTTGAGCGTAAAGAAGCCCACAAATGAGAGCAATGCTCCGGGGACGCCGTGTCCCGTACAGTCGACGGCTGCAATATATGCATAATTCTCATGTTTGACATACCATGGAAAATCGCCGCTCACCACATCGCGCGGACGATAGAATATGAACGATTTAGGCAGGTCTTTTTTGATTAATGCAGTGTCGGGAATAATCGATTTCTGGATGCGTTCGGCATAATTGATGCTATCCTCGATTTTCTTGTTCTTTTCCTGTATTTCCAGTTCGATACGTTTTGCTTCCGTAATATCATGTCCTACAAATAAGACGGTTTCCAGTTCGTCTTCGTTTATTTCGGGTATGGCGGCGAAATTCATGATACGAATGGTCGTTTTTTCACCCATCTGTATCGGTATGCTGATTTCCGTGTTGGTCTTGGATGGCTTTTCTTTGATTTGTTCCAACGTGCTGGTAAAATATGTTTTCAGATCCGTATCGATTGAAACATCAGCCACGTTGTTGTTGATGATTTCCTTGGCTGGGATACCTAAATAATCTTCCAGTACCGGATTAGCGTAGAAAAATACTCCGTCGAGACTCAAACGCAGGATAATATCAAGCGAATTTTCGGACAATGACTGCATTTTATTGCGTAAACGTTCTTCCTTTTCGGCACGTTTACGTTCGGTGCGGTCTACCGTATTTAAAATGATACCTTGTATGGCAGGGTCTTCGATCAGGTTACGTCCGGTGATTTCAACAATCATCGGATTGCCGTCCTTACGGATACATTGGCATTCGATGGTGACCGGATCATTGGGGTTGTCCAGTAATTGTTGAAACAGGTTTTGTATTTCTTTTTCGCTTTCGGGAGTGTATTTTTTTGCGGTACCTTCGATGACTTCGGATGGAGTATATCCGAATATTTTTCTTACCGAAGGACTTTCATATGTTTGCTTAAGGTTTTTATCGAATATAGAAATGATTTCCGACGCATTTTCGAGCAGCGAATTGAGCCGCCTTTGTGCGTTCTGTACTTCCAATATTTTTATTTCGAGTTTTTCATTGGTTTCCGAAAGCTCTTCTTGTGTTGCCCGCATTTCCTCGGCATTCTGACGAAGGCGTTCTTCATTTTCGCGCAATTCCTCGGTCATTTGTTGGGCTTCTACCAACAGTTTTTCTGTTTTTTTGTTTACCCGCAAATTAAAGAATGTACGTGCGATAATTTCGCTTAACTCGCGCAGAAAAGTAATGGTTACCTCCGGAATACGGTCTTCCAGCGAAGCAAATTCGATGACGCCCTGTAGTTTTTCATCGGCGATTAACGGTACGATCAACAGGCTGGCCGGTTTTTTGTCACCCAAAATACCCGAAGTAATAGAAGTGTAATTATCCGGAATGTCTGTCCGGTAAATATAATCCATTTCGTATGCACATTGACCAATAAGGCCTTGTCCGATAGAAAATTCCTGGTTAATGTATTTACGACGGTTATAGGCATAAGTGGCCATGTTACGCAGCTTTTTTGTATCCTCATCGTAAAAATACAAAGCTCCCTGCAACAGGTTTACATATTTAATAATGTTGATAAGCGCATCCACCGACAGCTCTTCCACATTATTGTGTAAACGCAGGATTTCAGACACGACGTCCTTGCCCTTGCTGATCCACAACTGTTCGGCTTCCTTCTTGCTGTTTTCCAGCAAGTTGTTGCGCATTACTACCAGCGATTTACCCAACACATCGTCATCCTCGGCAGTGTATTTGACTTCATAATCGCCCGAACCGATTTCCTGTGCGAAGCGGGCATTAGCATCGGTACGATCCTTGATATTGTTCAGTTTATCATTCAGATCACTGATTTTATCGGCAGATTTGCGGAGTATTTTTTTTGCAGCGATGACTACAGCAAAAGGTATCAGGTCGAAAATCCATAATACAGGGACGGCTTTATGTACATCCCATAATCCTGCCAGAGATACTTGGGTGCCGGTTGCTACAAAACTAATCGCCCATGCAATCAAAACCAAGGTGATCGTTACACATAAGGTTATTGTGTTGATTGTACTTTTGGTATTGTTGTTATGTTCGCTCATAAACTTACTTTCTTAATTCGTTCAATTTACTAGCTATAGATTGGGATACCTCTCTGATTAAATCTTCTTCGTTTGTGCCGAATGGTTTAAAAGAAGCCAGTTCAAGTACTCCGATACTTTCGTTCTTATATGCGACGGGAGCTATGATTAAGTGACGCGGATTACTTCTACCCAAACCCGAAAGAATGGTAATATAATCGTCGGGTAGATCCTTTACATTCAATAATTGTTGGTTCTTGGCTGCTTGACCCGATAATGTTTCACCTATCAGGAAACTGCGGGGTGATTCTTCCGAGTAATAAGCGTATTCGCCTGAAACATGGAATTGCTGATCGGCATTATTGAGGATAAATGCCAATCCTTGTACGATATCCAGTTCCTTTGCCATGTTTTGAAGTATCTTTTCGGTATACTTTCCAGCATCGGTATATCCTTCGGGTGTTGGAACGATGTTGGCTAATTTTTCCTGCAAATTGAACTTATTTTCTTCTTGTTGTCCTTCCTTGTTGTTTATTTTTTCACCCAAGGCGATTTGTTCGCGTTTATGCATCAGTTCCACACGTTCCTCCATTTCCAGGTTGACGTTTTTACTTTGGATCACAAGCAGCATTAACGCAAGAGCGGCAATCATAACCAGCGCTACTCCACAATAAAACAAAATACTACAGCTTGTTTGCGAAGCATAAATAATGGCAAAAGCGGTGATGATGATTAAAGCATACAACCACAATGCCCATTTTGCATATTTGACTGTTTTGTTCATATGTTGATTTTTACTTGTGGTATTTTACTAATTTTAACACTGTTAAGTTTATTCTTGTCCAACAATGTCGTATAAACTTCTATTTATTGATATTTTTCAAAAACTGGATAATCTGATCGGTTTTGTATATGTGTGTTACTTGCGTAATGGCAAGAGTGGCTTCGGTCATGGTACGCACCTCACACTCCAATGGGTCCTGAACGATCGTAGTTCCTCCCAGATCGACAATCTTTTTCATACCCGACGCCCCATCCTTATTTGCTCCCGATAAAATAATACCCACCAATTTTTCCCGGTATGCTTGTGCGGCCGACATATAGGTCAAGTCGATCGAGGGCCGTGAATGGTTGACAGGTTCTTCGGTCGAAAGCGCAATCTGGTTTGCCAATTCGATATACATATGGTAATTGGCTGGGGCCAAATAGCCTATGCCTGGCTTGATATGCGTTTTATCATATGGTTCTATGATCGGAATATTGGATTTGAGCGACAATGCTTCAACAAACCCGGAACGCACATGTTTCAACCGGTGCATACAAAGCAATACCGGATAATTGAAGTTTTTAGGTAAAGATTGCAATATCTTTACCAATACCTGAAAACTTCCGGCCGATCCTCCAATAACCACTGCTTTGTATGACTTTCCTTGCATATTTTAATAAAATACACCCTTTTTTACGTATAAAAACGTTTAGGGTTACCCTATGTTGGATAATATTTACAATATTTTTGTGCGATTTTTTAGATATCGTCAAGGAACCGTCCCAACATCAGTACTTTGTGTACTTTTCCTGAAGCATCTTTTATAGGGCTATACATATACCAGACATGTTTATCGCCGTCGTGTGTTTTACGTACACCGTCGCCCTTGAACGTTTCGCCGGCAAGTACTCGTGCCCAGTTGGCCTCGAATGCCGGTATATCTTTCGGATTCATTTTGGCCGCTAGCTTGATCCCGATCATCTCTTCGCGCGTAGTGCCATGAAATTTGAGACAAGTTTCGTTGATGTCGAGAAGAGTCATATCGGTATCGTATGTGATTCGCATGAAAACATCATCCACGGCGTCCATTACCGATTGTACCTCGTATTTTTCGTCTTCCAGCTTATTTTGTATTTCCTGCATTTCGGCAAGTGTTGTAGACAAAGCAGTTTTGGTGCTTTCCGATTCGTCGTTTTTACGTCCCATTTCCTCTTGTGTCGCCAGCATTTCTTCCATGTTCTGGCGCATCTCTTCTTCCTGCTCGCTCAGTCGTTGTGCCTGTAGTTGCGATTGCTCAAGCAGCCGGGAGGTATTCAAATTTATCTTCACTGTCGATATGGTCGATGCGGTGGTGGTGCTTATTTTTTCCAGGAAGTCAATCTGGTAAGGTTCAATTGTCTTGAACGAAGCAATTTCGAGAACCCCGTAAATGATATCGTTGATTTTCATCGGCACAATCACCACTACTCTGGGATTGGCTTTTCCGATGCCGGATGTGATATGCATATATCCGTCAGGGATATCATTCATGTAAATGGTTTCACCTTCCTGGTAACAGGTGCCTATCAATCCTTCGCCGGGGTTGATTTTTGTCTGTTGGTATTTGCGTCGTTCATAAGCATAGCAGGCTGAAAGTTCCAGATAAGGTTGCGACGCATCGTCGTTGTTTACTACAAACAAACCTCCTTGGTTGGCGTCGAGATATTTCACCAGTTTGCTGATAACTTCGTAGGAAAGCGCTTCCAGATCGCGATCGTTGTTGCGCAGTATCTCCGAAAATTCGGCTATACCATGATTCACCCAGCTACGACGTTCTTCTTCGGCTTTAAATTGATTTTCTTTTTCGGCACTTTCAGCCAGATTGTTACGCATTTCTAACATTTCTTGGCCCAATTCGTCCTGCTCACTCAATAAATGGTATTCAACTGCATAATTACGCCGTCCGATCTCCTTGGAGAAATCCAGCATTTCACGCAACCCGCTGGTTAAGGCATTGAGTGCTTGCGACATCTTGCCGATCTCGTCGTTATTTTTTATTGGTAATTGGTCAGTCTTACTGATATGCCCCAACGACAGTTGTTCCAAAACCTTGCTTGAACCATTAATAGGACGGATAATACCGTTAACCATCAGAATTACCCATACCAGCATGAGTATGATACCTGGGAAAAACAACAGGGAGCTTGCCTGGATTATTTTTGTAATACCGGCCATCAGGCTTTTCTGGGGTACCACAATGCACAAGGACCATGGAGTGTCGATCCCGGAAATATGGATAGGGTAAAATGAATAATAAAATTTTTCACCACCAATTGTGGTTTCCAAAAGTTGGCCCTTTCCCGTACGGATGTTTGATAAGATTTTTTCGGTTGTAGAATTTGTTCCTTCAAAAATAAAAGGCTTATCGACCAGCTCGGTGTCGGGGTGATAGACAACATTCCCTTTGTGATTAATTATTTGGGTATAGCTGCCAGGATAAATTGTCTTTTCGCTAAGTATCTTTTCGAATGGTTTGAACGATAAATCAATGCCTACAACACCCAAATATCTTAGATTTAACATGATCGGACTGTTGATCGACAAGGTTCTTACAGGAGGTTGACCATCTTCGTAAGGATACCAGTCGGGGCCGAAAATAGCAGGCTTGTGCGTTTTCTTGCACAATTGATAAAATTCTTTCCCTAATAAATTTTCAGTAATAGGGCTATATTTTGCTTGTCCGTTTGAACGGAAAAAACTGGGTGCAAATCGTCCTGCGTCGTTACTGAATAATTCTTCCTTGTCGATATATTCGGCATCTTTACCATCAAAAGCATTTGGTTCCCACAATGCCCAAATGCTTTCGCATTGGGTGTCCTGCAATGTTTCGTCTTTAATAATATTGCCTGCCAGTTTACGGTCGGTCACCTCAGAAGCAACCATTTGACTCAAAGTATTCGACAGTGTATTGGCCATGGCCATGGATTCTTCGAATATTTTTTCGATATCTCCTGCATAACTTTGAGAAGTAACCCGCAGGCGTTCAATACTCTCTTCCTTCAATTCTGTCTGATACCAGATGTGCGTATAAACAGATATAACAACCAGTACAAGAAGAGAAACGGTTAACACGCTTGAAATAAGTTTGGTGCGAAGTTTTAGGTTGCGGAAAAATTTAAACATAAATCAATTATCAAATCAAAAAATAAACATGACCATTGTATGGATAATGCTACATCTTCAAAGATTACTTTCCAAAAACAATTAAAGAGCTAATAGGTTCATTACCACTTGTGATAATAATAAATCACCCTCTCTGATATCGTAACCGGTATCTTAACTTTGTTATACGTAGTTTGAGTAAAAAGGTTTCTCTTGTGTAGGGGAAAACAAAATGCCGGGTAAATGCCGTTTAGAATGGATATCCGATCCCGATGCTGAGACAAAAGTCGTTTTGGGTAATACACTTGCTACCATCCGGTTTAGCGCTAAATACCCAACGTCCGGAACCTGCCGGGTCATGTAATTTCATTCCCAAATCGGCCCGAAGGATAAAGTAGGTAAAATCAAGGCGTAATCCCACTCCACCGCTCACGGCTATCTCACGATAGAAGCGGCTAAAACTAAAATTGGCGCCCGGTCGATCCTCGTCTTTGTGCGTATCCCAAACGTTTCCTGCATCCATAAAAAGCGCGCCTTCCATCAACCATACCAACTTGAATCGGTATTCGATGTTGGCTTCCAGTTTCACATCGCCGGTATTATTTGGATATGCCGATAGTGATGTACTATCGATGAAAGAACCTGGTCCCAGACTGCGTAAACGCCATCCGCGGATGCTATTGGCGCCTCCTACATAATACTTTTTTTCAAATGGCATGGCAACCACAGTCTTCTGACCATCCTCCGTGGTGGTGGTTGTGGCCGAATTGCCATACGGCCAGCCGACACCGGCAAACACACGGGTTACCAGTTTGTTATTGCCGTTAATGGTGTAGTTATACGATACATCAACGTCTCCTTTAACGAATTGCGAAAATGCGTTGTTGAAAATTTTGTATTGCTCGTCGGTTGGCCGGTCAGTCGCTTTGAAGATAGCGTCAAGCAATAAACCTGCTGATTCCACATTTGCCCTGATAACAAAGAAGTTATTCTTTTTGGCAGCTTGCATGTTCCTGACAAATCCATAACTGCTCGAGACTACCATGTGGGTTTGGTAACTGTTTTGAAGATAAGGATATGTATCCAATCTTTTTTGAAAATCTTCACTGACATCCTCTAATTTCACATAATTTACGTCCAAGGGTCTGACTATGTGGCTGATTACTTCAGATCCGCGCCAATTGTATCCGAACGAAGTACTGAAAACAGTCCGCGTATAATCGGGCCGGCGTTGGTAATTGTATAATATGGAAAAGATGGTTTTGGGATTGTATTGCTGGATGAACCGGCTGGAACGGAAAGGAAGCAGAAATTTGGGTATGTTAAGTGTGGCTTCGGCTTCGTACTCCATCTTTGTTTTAAACTGCAACGCCGATTCAGTGGAGACAGCCTCGACCATACCGCGCAATTTCAAATCGAAAATTTCGGCATGATTGAAAAGGCTTTTGTTCTGATATTGAAGGCTGACACCACCACCCAGGTTACCTTCTGAGTTAGTCCCTTCCAACTCAACAGTATAACTTTGCCGCATAAAAGGCAGCAGGTTGATGTGGCAATCCAGGTCGCGCATCAATCTGCCGGTTTGTCCCGGTGGTTCGGCAAATTCAATGTTTACCTGCTTGAAATTACGTAATCCTGTTAAGTGTTGATAGGTCCGGTTGACTTCGGATACACGGTATAACGAGTCGGGAAGGATATACAATGACTGTCCGATGGTGGATGGCTTAACCGGAAATCTTTTAGGCATGATATAACTCACCTCGCCACGGTTAAGTGTATCGGATCGAGTTTTCGGGGCATCCTGCATGTTCATCAGATTCTGCATGCTCAGACTGGCATTTACGGTGAGAGAACGAATGGTATAGAGCGGGTATGGCGCTTCTATTACCTTATTGTCTTCTGTACGTTCGGTGTGTGATTTTATGTTAACCTGAAGATTAATTTTTCGGTTCAGGTTGGTCGAGTCGGAATCGTGGTAATCAATATAATCATCAGCAAAGCTATAATACCCTTTGTTTTTCAGATGGGTTTCAATCCGTTTGCGCTCCTGATTCAACACATCTTGATCAAAAAGCATCCCGCGTTTGATGAGCGAGTGGATCGTGTCGGTCAATATTAAACGGGCTATGGTTGTATCTGGAATAGAGTACTTAACCTTATCGACTTTGTAGGGCCAACCGGTTTTTACCTTATATGTTACATCCGCTTTTTTCTTCCTAAATTTCACGGTATCGGTTATCTCTGAATAATAATAACCCTTTTTTTCGAGATAAAGTTTCAGTTGTTCGGCTGTCTTGTCTGTCATGCTTTGCTGCCATAAAACGGGTTCTTCGCCGTTTTTACGCAACCAGACGTTCCATTTGTTATCCTTATCGAGCTTCGAGCGGTTGTATAACCACAAATGGAACTTCATGCCGATAATTTTTTTATTCGGCTTTTGTCGGATATAGCGTTTCAGTTCTTCCTTCCGTATATTTTTATTGTCGACTTCTACCTCTACTGAGCGCAGCAGGTATTCATCCTTAGGTACATATTTTGTAGGATTACATCCTGCGAAGGTTAAAATAAGGAATGAAAGGAGAAGAATGAAGCGTGAAAAAGATACGTAACGTTGTAAACGCCACCCAACACACGCCAACGGTGCACATTTTTTCACACAACTTTTGACCGTGCAAAATATATACCCCAACAATTTTATTGTTTTTTACATTTTTATCTTTTCGTCCTTCACTCCTCGCTCATTCCCATTCTATGGTTGCCGGCGGCTTGGAACTGATGTCGTATACAACCCGGTTCACGCCGCGTACTTTATTGATGATCTCATTGGAGACTTTTGCAAGAAACTCATATGGGAGATGCGCCCAATCGGCAGTCATGGCATCGGTTGAAGTGACAGCTCGCAAAGTAACAACGTTTTCATATGTCCGTTCGTCGCCCATCACGCCTACCGACCGGACGGGCAGCAGGATAGCGGCTGCTTGCCAAACCTTGTTGTACAAATCCCAGTCACGGAGCGTTTGTACATAGATATCGTCAGCGTCCTGCAGAATGCGTACTTTTTCGGGGGTGATGTCGCCCAGGATGCGAATACCTAAGCCCGGACCCGGGAACGGGTGGCGGTTGATCAAGTGCGGCATCATTCCCAATTCGCGTCCCACGCGGCGAACTTCATCCTTGAATAACAGACGTAACGGTTCCACCAGCTTCATGTGCATTTTTTCGGGAAGACCGCCCACATTGTGGTGCGACTTGATAACTGTTCCCGTGATAGACAACGACTCGATAATATCCGGGTAAATAGTTCCTTGTCCCAGCCACTTGATATTATCCAATTTATGCGCTTCTTCTTCGAACACGTCAATGAAGCCTTTTCCGATGATCTTGCGTTTTGTTTCCGGATCGGTTACTCCAGCCAGCCGACTGTAAAATTTTTCTTTGGCATCGATACCTTTTACGTTCAATCCCAGATGCTCGTAATCATGCAATACATTTTCAAATTCGTTTTTACGTAACAATCCATGATCGACAAAGATACAGGTCAGGTTTTTACCGATGGCCCTGTTCAGCAATACGGCAGTTACCGACGAATCGACACCTCCCGAAAGAGCTAGGATCACTTTGTCGTTGCCCAATTGCTGTTTTAGCATTTCCACGGTATCTTCGATAAATGAAGCCGGGGTCCAATCCTTTTTCATGCCGCAGATATTGAGGAAATTGTCCAGCAACAATATGCCGTCTTCCGTATGAAAGACTTCAGGATGGAATTGCACTCCCCAGGTTGGTTCGCTATCTATTTTATATGCCGCTACAGGCACGTCATCTGTTTTTGCAATTGCCTTAAAATTAACCGGAATAGATGTGATGGTATCGCCATGCGACATCCATACCTGCGATTGGCTTTTAAAGTCTTTAACCAACAAGTCGTTTTTGTCAGTCGGACTCAAAACAGCCCTTCCATATTCGCGCGAATCGCCTTTTTCTACGATACCTCCCGACAAAGCTGCCAGGTACTGAGCACCGTAACAAATACCCAACACAGGATATTTGCCTCTGATAGCTGACATATCGGGCTTGAATGCTTTTTCATCTGTCACCGAAAAAGGACTTCCCGAAAGGATAACACCTTTAATGGTGGCATCGTCTGCCGGGAATTTATTGTAGGGGATTATTTCGCAATAAACATTCAATTCACGTAACCTACGGCCAATGAGTTGAGTTGTCTGAGAACCAAAATCAAGAATGATAATTTTTTCGTGCATAACGAAACTTTAAAAATGGATTTTCATTAAAAAATGCAGACAAAATTAAGTGAAATTCTCAGGATCACCATTGATGTTGATAATTTTATACTGATATCAATGGTCAAATGTTGTAAGTATTCGTTTTGTGTCAGTCATTTGCCCAGATTTGTGAAGGATTGGAAAATAAGTTCTCAGATTTTTTTAAACTTTTTATAGATTAATTAACTTTTTTTAATATACAGAACATCTTATTTTTGCGCTTGTTTTTTAGCAACACTTAATACCGGGCCGGAGAGTCGGATGACATCCGGAAGGACTCAAGAAACACTCCGGTTATCATAATGTTAATAAATTATATGGCGATAGAAATATGAATGAATCAGTAAACATCAAAGAATTAAATGAGCGTATCCAGCAGGAACGCGCATTTGTCGATCTGATAGGGATCGAGATGAATAAAGTAATTGTTGGTCAAAAACATCTGATAGAGAGTTTGTTACTGGGGTTATTATCCGACGGGCATATTTTGTTGGAAGGTCTTCCCGGATTGGCCAAAACGTTGGCCATAAATACCCTGGCTACAACTATCGATGCCAAGTTCAGCCGCCTACAGTTCAC
This sequence comes from Bacteroidales bacterium, assembly GCA_031551645.1. GTDB lineage: Bacteria > Bacteroidota > Bacteroidia > Bacteroidales > UBA4181 > JAIRLS01. The sequence goes on from JAVBNI010000094.1 coordinate 33,371, forward strand.
CCCTGACCTGTTGCCTGCCGACCTTCTTGGTACGATGATATACAGTCAGAAAGAGGAACAGTTCATTGTAAAGAAAGGTCCCATTTTCGCCAATTTTATCCTTGCCGATGAAATCAACCGTTCGCCGGCCAAGGTACAGAGCGCTTTGCTCGAAGCCATGCAAGAAAAGCAGGTGACTATCGGCGGACATACTTTCCCGCTTGACCGGCCATTCCTCGTACTGGCTACCCAAAATCCCATCGAGCAGGAAGGAACCTATCCATTACCCGAAGCACAGGTCGACAGGTTTATGCTTAAAGTGATTATCGATTATCCGTCGAAAACCGAGGAACAACAGATTATCCGTGAAAATCTTGGACAGGTATTCCCGACGGCCAACACCATCTTGAAGCCCGACGACATCATGAAAGCTCGTGAGACAGTCAAGGAAGTGTATATGGACGAGAAAATCGAACGTTATATCCTCGATCTGGTATTTGCCACCCGTTATCCCGGTGAATACAAACTCGACAAGCTCAAGCCGATGATATCCTACGGAGCGTCGCCGCGTGCAAGTATCAATTTGGCAAAGGCAGCCAAAACCTATGCATTCATCAAACGCCGCGGATACGTTATTCCCGAGGATGTGCGTGCGATATGCTATGATGTGTTGCGTCACCGTATCGGCCTTTCATATGAAGCCGAAGCCGAAAACATGACCTCGGTGGATATTATCACCGAAATTATGAATGCCGTAGAAGTGCCATAGAGATTGATTATTGGATATTGCATATTGCATATTGAATTTTTGTACATAAAGCAATCTATCAATCAATATCCAATTGACAATCATCAATATTCAATTGTATGGAGTCAACCGATTTACTGAAACGGGTACGGAAAATAGAAATCAAAACGCGTGGATTGTCGCGGCATATTTTTGCGGGCGAATATCACAGTGCGTTCAAGGGGCGTGGTATGGCATTCAGTGAGGTGCGTGAATATCAGTATGGTGATGATATTCGTAGCATTGACTGGAACGTTACGGCGCGTTTTGACCACCCGTATGTGAAAGTGTTCGAGGAAGAACGTGAACTCACGGTGATGTTGCTGGTGGATGTGAGTGGCTCACGCGAGTTCGGTACGGCTATGCGTTTTAAAAAAGCGTTGATGGCTGAAATATCGGCAGTGTTGGCGTTCTCGGCCACGCAAAACAACGATAAGGTAGGTGTTATCCTGTTTTCGGATAAAGTGGAAAAGTTCATTCCCCCTAAAAAAGGACGGCAACATATCCTGCGTATAATCCGCGAACTGATCGAATTCGAACCCGAAAATACCCGTACGGATGTGGCCGTGGCCTTGCAATATCTTACCAATGCCATCAAGAAAAGGAGTACGACTTTTGTGATTTCTGACTTTGTCAGTCCTTCGTTTGAAGATGCGCTGAAAATAGCTTCGCGCAAGCATGACGTGGTAGCTTTTCGCATCTATGACGTCCACGAGGCACAAATGCCTTCCATTGGACTGGTGCAGTTCCGCGATGCAGAGACCGGGCAAACGCTTTGGGCGGACACATCAAACCACAAGGTGCGACAGCAGTATGAAAAATATTGGGCCGGTATCCAGCATAAGCTTGATGAGACTTTTCGTCGCAGCGGTATCGATAATACGTTTATCCGCACCGATGAGGATTATGTAAAGCCAATGATGAAGTTGTTCAAGCAGAGGTGATGAGGAGTGAGGAACGAAGAGTGAAGATCGTTTCATGGGCTAAGCTATCGGTTTTTGAAAATCTAAAATAGAAAGAGTATGGACGACATTGTAAAATTCAACGCTGTTGAAAGTAAAATTATCACCATACGTGGTCAGCAGGTGATACTCGATAGTGATGTGGCGGAACTGTATGGAGTAGAAACCAAACGAATAAATGAAGCTGTCAAAAATAATCCCGAAAAATTCCCTGAAGGATATATTGCATATCTTTCTGAAAAAGAGCATTCTAAACTGGTCGAAAATTTCGACCGGTTCAATATGCTGAAGCATTCTTCGGTCACATCCAAAGCCTTTACAGAAAAGGGATTATACATGTTGGCCACCATCTTGAAAAGCGTCAAAGCCACCCAAACCACTATTGCCATTGTGGAAACGTATGCTAAAATACGCGAATTATCGCGCACGGTAGCCGAATTGTCCGAGTCACCCGAAGAATTCAAGCAAAAATCGTTGATGCAGAAAAGTGGTGATATTATTGCAGACTTGTTGGGCGAGGATATGAAAACCTCCGATACCGAAACAAGCATCGAATTGAATTTTGCCGTTCTTAAATTCAAGCACACCATCAAGAAACAAAATAAAAAATAATAGCATCAAAAGCTAAATAAATAATCAACCCAATGGAGAAAATTATATACGGAATACAGCAAATAGGAGTCGGCGTGAGTGATGCCGTCGAGGGATTTCAATGGTACGGGCGAATGCTTGGTGCGGATGTCAAAGTGTTTGACGACAGCAATGTGGCCACATATATGGCACCGTATATGGGCGGCAGTCCGCATCAGAAACATGCTATCCTGGCAGTCAACTTACAGGGTGGGAGTTGCTACGAGATATGGCAATTCATGGATAGAACGCCGCAAGCTCCGGCGGAGGAGGTTTCCATTGGCGATTTGGGTATATTTGCTGCCAAAATCAAGGCAAAGAACATCCACGAGGCGCATAAGGATATTAAGCGTAAAGGTGGTGTGGTGAGTGACGTTCTGCAAAATCCAGACAAGCAGCAGTTTTTCTACATGGACGACCTCCATGGCAACAAATTGCAAGTGATTGAGTCATACGAATGGTTTAAACCGAATAAACGCTATACCACGGGCGGTATTTATGGTTGTATCATTGGAGTGAGTGATATAGAACGTTCGCGTAAGCTTTACAGCGATGTCCTGGGATACGATATGGTGGTGTACGACGAAACCGGCGTTTTCACAGACTTTGCACCCTTGAAAGGTGGCGAAGGAAAATTTCGCCGTGTGTTGCTGACCCATTCGAAAGAACGACGTGGAAGTATGGCGGCTTTACTTGGCCGTAGCCAGATAGAACTGGTGCAGGCGCTTTCGGAAACTCCCCGGAAAATATTCGAGGGTCGTTATTGGGGCGACATTGGCTTTATTCACTTGTGTTTTGATATCCATGGAATGGAAACTTTGAAAGCAGAATGCGCCGCGGCGGGTTTCCCGTTTACGGTTGAAAGCGATAATGCTTTCAAAATGGGTGAAGCTGCTGGGCATTGGAGTTATCTCGAAGATCCCGACGGTACGTTGATCGAGTTTGTCGAAACCAAGAAAATACCTTTGGTAAAAAAATGGAATTGGTATCTTAATCTCGAAAAACGTAATCCGCATAAGCCCCTGCCACGCTGGATGATCAGTGCGTTGGGGATGAACCGGGTGAAAATGTAAGAAATTAAGAATGAAGAGTGAAAAATTAAGAATGAATGTCAGTCAAAAATCAAAAATGATCAGATATTTCATCACATTACTTTTTGTTATCAGTACGTTTGTTGGCGTCAGGGCGCAATCCATACAGGTCGATGCGCGGTTCGACAGCACGGCGATCATGATTGGCGATCAAATCAAACTACATATTGAGTTGGAACGCCAAAAGGACGTGCGTGTACAGTTCCCTGCATGGGCAGATACGTTAACCCGAAACATCGAAATTGTTGAGACGTATCCTATCGACTCCACCCAGGTTGCAAACGGGATGGTACGCATGAAACAGGATATTTTAGTAACGAGTTTCGACAGCGGACGACACGTGCTGCCACCGATACGTTTTCCTTTTGTGTCGGATGGACGTGCCGATACCATTGCTACTCATCCGGCATATCTGGATGTATTCACTGTGCCGTTAGACAGTACACAAAATATTGCCGATATCAAACCTATTTATAAAGTGCCGATTGGCTGGGCTGATGTTTGGCCTTGGTTGTTGGTATTGGGATTGTTGTTGTTAGTCGCTGCCGTCATCGGGTTTAGTATTTATGCCTTTATCCGTTGGCGCAATAACAAGCCTATTTTCAGTTCTCCCAAACCTGCTGAGCCTCCGCATATCATTGCTTTGCGTGATCTGGACAAGTTGCGGGGTGAAAAACTTTGGCAAAACAATCGTACGAAGGAATATTACACTCGTCTGTCAGACGTTGTGCGTGCATATATTGAGGGACGCTTTGGCGTAATGGCTATGGAAATGACCAGCGACGAAATCCTGACCGGTATGCGAAACATTGGTTTTGAGGACAATAATTTGGTTGATCGCCTGCGTAAGTTGTTTGTTTTGGCCGATTTGGTAAAATTTGCCAAAGCTGAACCGCTCGCCGATGAAAACGAAACGTCGATGCTTGACAGTTACCTATTTGTGAACAACACCAAAATAGAAATCGTTGCTGCACAGGTTGAAGGCGAAAAGAAAGAAGATGTGGATGGTGTAACAACCGAAGATGCGAATCATCAGGAAAATTAATATGTACACCTCTTTTCTCCTCCCTATTGGGGGAGGTTGGAAGGGGCTTCTAATCGAAAATAATATATGAATTACACCTTTGCCAATCCTCAGTTTTTCTGGCTGTTTATCACTTGGGCTGCGGCTGTAGGATGGTATTTATGGCGGCAGAATCGCCTCAACCCGCACATGCAGGTTGCATCGATCGAAGGTCTGAAAGGCGTCCGTACGGCGCGTCCTATATTGCGACACGGATTGTTTGTGTTGCGGATGTTGGCTTTCGCATTGATTATTTTGGTGCTGGCGAGGCCTCAATCGAGTAATCAGTGGGAGAGTGTCACCACCGAAGGAATTGATATTGTGATGGCCCTGGACATCTCCGGCAGTATGTTGGCTCAGGATTTCAAGCCCGACCGCCTCGAAGCAGCAAAGAAAGTCGCTACACAGTTTATTTCGGGACGTCCCAACGATCGCATCGGACTGGTGGTTTTCAGTGGTGAGAGTTTTACACAATGCCCGCTCACAACCGATCATACAGCCCTGATTAATTTATTCAACAGCGTGCATAGCGGGATGATAGAGGACGGCACCGCTATCGGTCTCGGGTTGGCCAATGCCGTGAGTCGTATCAAAGACAGTGACGCCATCAGCAAGGTCATTATCTTACTCACCGACGGGGTAAACAACCGGGGATCTATTGACCCGATGACTGCCGCCGAAATTGCCAAGACATTCGGTATCCGCGTTTACACCATTGGCGTGGGTTCTCGTGGAACAGCGCCTTATCCGGTACAGACTCCGTTCGGAATACAGTACCAGGAAATGGAGACGCAGATAGATGAGGATTTGCTCAAGAACATTGCCGAGATGACCGATGGCCTCTATTTCCGGGCAACCGATAATGATAATCTTAAAAAGGTATACGAGGAGATTGATCAGTTGGAAAAGTCGAAAATCAATGTGCAGGAACATCACAAGAAATCGGAGGAATATTTGAAATTCGCCCTCGCTGCAGCATTGTTGCTTTTGTTGGAGATCATGTTACGATATACCGTATTGCGGAATTTACCGTAATAGAACACAGACTACACAGATTACACGGATTTTCACTGTGGTATTCAGCGTAGTCTGTGTGGTCAGTGTTCTATCAATCAAAAATTGAAAATTAAAAATCAAATATGTTCCAGTTTTCGCATCCTGAATATTTATACGCTTTGGCGCTGATACCATTGTTTGTGGTATTTTTCATGTGGGCTTCGTTTGCCCGGAAAAAGCGCCTGCAACGTTTTGGTGACATCGAATTGGTTAGCCGTCTCATGCCCGATGCTTCCACGCGGAAACCTGTCTTGAAATTCGTTATATTGATGGTTGCTTATATGTTTACCGTGCTGGGTACTGCCGGTCCAAAATTCGGGACTAAATTGCAGGAAATCAAGCGTACCGGTTCGGAGATCATTATTGCCCTTGACGTATCGAACAGTATGATGGCTGAGGATATGCAACCCAATCGCCTTGAACGTGCCAAACAAGCTGTGTCCCGCCTCATCGACCGGTTGGGTGAGAATAAGATCGGCTTGATTGTGTTCGCGGGCGAAGCCTACACCCAGCTTCCGATTACTACCGATTACGTATCGGCTAAAATGTTCTTATCCACTATTTCGCCTGATATTGTTCCTGTACAGGGTACGGCTATAGGTACGGCTATTAACCTGGCAGCCAATTCATTTTCGCCCACGAGCGAAGCAGGTAAGGCTATTGTGGTGATTACCGATGGCGAAAATCATGAGGACAATCCGGTAAAAGCCGCCGGAGAAGCCGAGAAACGAGGCATCAATGTATACACCATCGGTGTGGGCTCTACACAGGGAACGCCCATTCCTGTAAAAACAGCCTCGGGACAACGTGATTTCATCAAGGATAAATCCGGTAACACCGTGATGAGTAAACTCGATGAAAAAACGCTCCAGGAGGTGGCTATGGCCGGAAAAGGCGTCTATGTTCGGGCTACCGCGGCTAATATGGGTTTGAATAATGTATATGACGAAATCAACAAACTGGAAAAAACTGAATATGAAGCAAAAATCTACACTGATTTTGCCGAAATGTTTCAGTGGCCGTTTGGCGTGGTTTTGGTATTGTTATTGGTAGAATTATTGATATCGAACCGTAAAAACCGTTTTAGAATATTCGGATAATCTTTTTGATTTTTGATTGATGATTTTCGATTAGCAAGTCCCGAAGGGACGATATATCATAGCACAAGGATTTATCCCTGTTGGGAAATGTCGAAAACGTATCATTCAAATTTCAAAGGAATGACATAAATAATGTAACAATGCCACAATCATTAGCACAGATATATTTGCACATAGTTTTCAGCACCAAAAACCATTATCCATTCCTGGAAGGTAGTGTTGATGATGAACTTTATGCATATATAGGAGCATCGATAAAACGGCTTGGCGGTATTCCCTTATCCATCAACGGGACCGACAATCATATCCATATTCTGACTGCATTCCCGCGGACGATTACGGTGGCCGATTTCCTGAAGGACGTCAAGGCGAATAGTAGCCGTTGGTTGAAAAGGAAAGGCGAACAATATCGGGACTTCGAATGGCAGGATGGATATGGAGTATTTTCTGTGAGCAGTTCGAAAAAACAGGTGGTTGTCGATTATATTGTAAAACAAAAAGAGCATCATAAACAGGTTAGTTTTAAAGATGAATTTTTGCGTTTTTTGAAGGAATATGGTATTGATTATGACGAACGATATGTGTGGGATTAGATTGGATGGATATGTCGTCCTTTCAGGACTTGAGGTGCGTTTGCCATCGTTTAGCGCAGGGTTGAACCCCTGCGCTAAGATATGTCGTCCCTTTGGGACTTCCCTAAGGAATGCAATTTATCAAGTCCTGAAAGGACGGAATGTGGCAGCACAAGGTTTTAACCTTGTGACAATCCGAATGATAGTGATGAAATGCAAGTCCTGTAAGGACACTATAATTGTAAGTGACATAAAAAGAGCAACATCAACATGAAAAAGATATTATTATTGTTAACCGTCAGTATTTTAACCGTTTCTTTATACGGGCAGGACAGTTCGAGGATTGGCAAAACCGAATATAGAAAAGGAAACCAGAGGGATTTCCGGAGCCTCATGCGCGAAGGTAACAGACAGTATGAAGCAGATAAGCCGGTAGATGCAGAAACTTCATACCGGCGGGCGCTCGATGTGGATGAAAAGTCGAATAAGGCAACTTTTAATCTTGGGGATGCATTGTACAGGCAAAAAAAATATGATGAAGCTGGCCGACAGTTCGAAAAAGCAGCTTCTGAAACAACGGACAAAATAGATAAGTCACGGGCATATCACAATCTGGGTAATTCATATCTCCAACAACAAAAATTGAAAGAGGGTATCGAAGCATACAAGCAGGCTTTACGCAATAATCCCAATGATGCCGACACTAAGTATAATTTGTCCTATGCTTTGAATCTGTTAAAGCAACAGCAACAACAAAAAAACAATTCGCCAGAGGATGAGGAGGCTAATAAAATTTTGGAGCAGGCAAAAAAGATGGTTGCTCAACGAAAGTATCAGGAAGCATATAATTTAATGAAAGAAGGAGAAAAGAAAAATCCTAAATTATTACAATATACTGATTTTACGAATCGTATTTTGGATATTATAAAAATGAATTAATTATGAAGAATCTGATTTTGATAATACTTTGTTTGTGTCCAATAACATTATTTGCACAATCTGCGACGGATTATTTTCATATAGCAGCAAATTATTATGTTAACTCAAATAAAAAAAGTGCTCAAACAACAATTCAAGAAGGTATTCAAAAATTTCCAGACAATCAAAAACTAAGGAATTTAGCGTCTAAAATTGGAGAATTGCCAGATCCTGAGGATGATAAAAACCAGCAAAATCAACAAAACCAAGATCAACAAGACCAGCAAGATCAGGATCAAAAGGATCAGCAGCAAAAGCCTGATCAGCAAGATCAAAAAAATGAAATGCAACAAAAGCAGCAGCAACAACAGCAACAGGTTAGCCGCGAGGATGCTCAGCGGATGTTGGATGCTATTGCTCAGGAAGAAAAAGAGTTGCAGGAAAAGCTTCAAAAGAAGGAGCGTGCCGGATATCGGCCGAAGATTGAAAAAAATTGGTAATTTTGTATGATGATGCAGAATGTGACAGGTAATTTTTTGACTGGAAAGACAATAAATGCGAAAATATAAAATAGTAGATTAAATCAGTTCAGAGCTTAAGTCATTCAAACATGAGATATTTCTTATCCATAGTGTTTTTTTTATTGGTAGCATCAGTACAAGCGCAGGATGTACGTGTCACTGTCGATTGTCCGCGTATTGTGCGTGTGGGTGAACCATTCCAGATGGCTGTACAGGTCAATGCCGATGCGAATAATCCCAAACTGCCCGAAATGAGCACATTTAAAGTTATTCGCAGTTTTGGCAGGTCGCAAAGCAGCCAGGTGAGCGTTATCAACGGAAAGGTGAGCCAGTCGATGGAAGTTAGTTTCAATTACATTGTACAGGCCAACCAGGAAGGAACGCAGGAAATTGGGCCGGTGGAAGTAACGGTCGACAAAAAAAGTTACCAGTCAGCCCCTGTCACAGTGCAGGTGGTTGCCGGCAATGCATCGACCCAGCCATCTTCAGGTGGTGGTACCGGGACGGAAGCTCAACCGGATAATTCGCAAGTACAAACAGACAGTCGTGAGGTATTTGTGGAGGTACTTACCGATCGCAAACAGGTCTATCAAGGCGAATATCTTACAGCCACAGTAAAACTTTTTTCACGTCTTCAGGTAGCCACTATAGGTTCAGTTAATTTTCCAACGTTTGAAGGTTTTTTCAAACAGGAAATCGAAACGCCGCCTCTGCGTTCACTTGACCAGGAAACGGTCAACGGCGTGCCCCATTTGACGGGAGTGCTTCGTAAATATGTGCTTTTCCCGCAGAAAAGTGGTACATTGACCATTAATCCGGCTACCGTTGAAGTAGGTGTCAACCAGCGTGTACAGACTCGTACGCGAAGCATATTCGACGACTTTTTCGGTGGGGGAGTACAAACTATTCCACGCGAAGCAACCAGTCGTCCGGTGAATATCACCGTGCTACCTTTACCTGATGGTAAACCGGCATCATTTACCGGTGGGGTAGGGCAGATGAAATTTGATGTTAGCGTGAACAAAACCGAAGTAAAAGCCAATGATGCCGTTACTTTGAAAGTGACTGTTTCAGGAAATGGTAACATGAAATTTGTGGACCCGCCGCGTATCAATTTCCCGCCCGATTTCGAGGTTTACGATCCGAAAATTAGCACCAGTCTGAATGTTACGACAACAGCTGGCAGCAAGACATTTGAATATCTGGTTATTCCGCGGCACGGCGGCACGTATAAGATCCCGGTTGTTGAATTCAGCTATTTCGATCCGCAGGCCAAACAATACAAGACATTGCGGTCGGATGAATATACGATTACGGTGGAACGCGGCGAGGAACAACCCGGAACAACTGTAGTGAGCGGTGTGACGCGTGAGGATGTGAAATATCTCGGCAAAGATATCCGTTACCTCAAGACAGATAAGACGAAATTACGCCATACGGGCGAAAATTTCTTCGGGACATGGAAATTCTGGTTGTGGTATCTGATTCCGCTGGTGGCTTTTGCTATCATCGTATATCTGCGTCGTAGTTATATCCGCAAATATGCCAACGTTGCTCTGGTGAAAAACAAGAAAGCCAATCGGTATGCTGTCAAACGACTCAAACAGGCGCGGACGTTCATGGATAAAGACCAAAAAGAACAATTCTACGAAGAGTTATCGCGGGCGTTGTGGGGTTACCTCGGAGATAAATTGAATATTCCCGTGGCTGAGTTATCGAAGGATAATGCTAAAATGGCCATGGAACAGCATCATGTGGACGCTGCGTTAGCCGACGAGTTTACCGGTGTCATCGACGATTGTGAGTTTGCCCGTTATGCCCCGTCAGCAGCAGGCTCAGATATGAATACACTTTATAACCGTGCAGTAGAGGTGATTAACAAAATGCAAAAGGCGATACAGTAAATCGTTCATGCCCTAGTAGGTCTTATTAAGATTTGTGGAATATGAGAATTTTCAATAGAGTCGGTGTTTTATTCGCGATTTTAATTATGTTGTTTGCATCGTGCCGGAATAATGCAAGCAAAAAAGAAGAAGTATTAAATATTGCTGATTTACACCAGTTTGGCGACTCGTTGACACATTCGATTGCGGGTAACACCACTTTCAATCAGGTGGTAAGCTCGCCGAATACAGTCCTTCTTACGGGTAGCGACAGGTTCAGGCTTTTGACCATTTACAAGGTAAACCCTAAATCAGATAGGAATATACAATTTTACGAAGGAACGAGTTACAATTCTTATAAGGATATTGAAGAAGACGATGATTTCAAGTATTTTATGCCGGGTATGGATATCATTAATGGTTATAATTTAGTTAATATCGGCCATTACGATGTCGAAAAAGACACTTTGACTTACTTTTTCCAGAAACCGGTATTGATTAAGACATTGTACTTTCCTGGAGTAAAACAGGACTCATTGTACCAGAAACCGGTTTCGAGAAATTATTATATAGTGTCCGTATACGATGAGGATACCAACAATGACTCGTTGATCAACAAGCGCGATTTACGCCGGATGTATCATTTTGACGAGAATAATTCGCGCAAAACGCGATTACTCCCTCCGGGTTATTCGGCTATCAAATCCAGTTACGATTATAAAAACGATGCGATGTATATTTATGTCCGTTTTGACGAGAACGGGAACGGTATTCCCGAAAAAAACGAGCCGGTAAGTATTTTTATGTTACGATTGAATGATCCGATCAGGATCAGGAAAATAATTTGACCATTCTGAAAAGTAAAATATTATAGATCAACACGAAGAAAATGAAAGCGATATATTGTTTCATGTTTTTGATGACGTTCTCGTTGGCGCTCCAGGCTCAGGACAAGGATAGTACAATGATACGGGCCGAACGGTTTTACCAGCAAAACGAGTTCTCCAAAGCCATTACCGAATACCAGTCGTTGGCCGATTCGGGCTGGGCATCGCCGACTCTATTTTACAATCTTGGTAACGCTTATTTCAAAAACCACGATATAAAATCGGCTATTTTATACTACGAGCGCGCTAAGCGCCTTGCACCCAATGATGAAGCTGTCGATTTTAACCTGAATCTTTCGCGTAGCCTCACTTTTGATAAGGTGGAAGCTGTACCCGAATTATTTTTAGTGACTTGGGGTAAGGATATCCGCGATTGGATGACCGTCCGGGCTTGGTCGTGGTGGAGTACCTGGAGTTTTGCCGCCATGTTGACCTTAGGACTGCTGTTCCTTTTTATGCACAACATGCGTGTGCGGCGGCTTGCGTTCGGGTTGGCTATATTTTGTCTCGTGGTGAGTCTCACTGCATTTATCTTTGGTTACTTGCAGAAAACCAATATTCAGCGTACCGACGAAGCCATTGTTTTTGCACCGTCCGTTACCCTTAAAAGTTCGCCCGACGACAGCGGAAATAACTTATTTATCCTGCACGAAGGTATCAAGGTACGTATAGAAGATCAAATTGGTGAATGGTGCGAAGTCCGCATTGCCGACGGAAACAAAGGCTGGATGCGGGTAAGCGAATTGGAAGTGATATAAATTGAAATTTGCATTATTTTTGTGGTATTGATATAAATTTGAGTGTAATGAAAACCCCAAAAACAAAAAAGATCGCACAACCCAAATCGCAGTTCTTCAAAATGGTCTTGGAAGATAAACGTTCAATGAGCGAGTATGTTAAAAAACACGGTACATTGGACGGTTATAAATCTGACAATTTTGAATTCGCAAAACCCATATAAGATTGAACAGACTGGGTGTGGCTATCGTTTTGAAACAGACTTTGGCTTTATCTATGAATTGTCCTTTTTAAGATACCCTACGATAAATGAACGTTTGGAGTATGTCCTCTATATGTTCAATATTGAGCAACTACGGAAAGGAAAAGCTTCAGTGGACGTGCGAATACAAATAACGATTGAGTTCGTACTTTCTATATTTTTTGAAAATAACATCAATGCAGTTATCGTTGTAATGGATTCGTTGGATGGCAAGCATCTGGCCCGTAAAAGATTATTTGATAAATGGTATAACAAATCGAATAAGACCACAATTGAAAAATACGAAGCAGCCTGTAGTACGGAAGAAATAGAGATTGTAACAACATTATTCATCGAGAAAAACAATCCATTTAAGAAGGTCATTTTATCAGATTACTATGAGTTGGTAAAAATTAATTTTTATTCTTAACTTTTGATATGAATAAAAGAGGATTTGCAAGCGACAACAATGCCGGCGTTCATCCACGGATCATGCAAGCATTGTCTCATGCCAATAATGGACATTGTATTGCTTATGGCGACGACCCATATACCGGAGTCGCAAAAGAACAGTTCCGGAAACTATTCGGCGAGTGCGAAGTATTTTTCGTTTTCAACGGCACAGGTACCAATGTGCTGTCGCTTCAAGCTTTGACACAACCTTTTCATGCTGTGATATGCGCTGATACCGCCCATATTCATGTGGACGAGTGTGGCGCCCCTGAACGTTTTACAGGTTGCAAGCTTTTATTCAATCCCACTTCTGACGGTAAATTACGTATTTCCGACATTACCCGACATTTGCATGGTATTGGCTTCGAACATCATGCACAACCGCGTGTAGTGTCTATCACGCAAGCTACCGAAATGGGAACGGTTTATTCGATTGATGAACTACGCGAAATATCAGACTTTACCCATGCCAACGGATTGATGCTGCATGTTGATGGCACGCGTGTAGCCAATGCATCTGTTCATTTGGGTGTTTCCGTCAAGGAAATGATCACGGATAAGGGTGTTGACATATTGTCGTTCGGCGGAACCAAGAATGGGTTAATGTACGGCGAGGCAGTGGTTATCCTGAATCCCGAACTGGCTGCCAATTTCAAATATATCCGCAAGCAGGGAATGCAATTAGCTTCGAAAATGCGCTATATATCAGTGCAATTCGAGGAGTATCTGAAGGATGGCTTATGGCTGGAAAACGCGCGGCAATCGAATATGATGGCGCAACTTTTATGTCGCGAAGTACAGGCTTTGGGAATTACCATTACCCAAAAGGTGGAAGCCAATGAAGTGTTTGCCATTCTTCCTGCGCAGGCCATTGAAGAGCTTCAACGCGAGTTCTTTTTCTACGTATGGGATGAATCGCGCAACGAGGTGCGTTGGGTCTGTTCGTGGGATACTACCGAAAATGATATTATGCGTTTCGCTGCCACATTGAAAAAACTGTTAGACAAATATCCCCTGACAACATGAGCGTACCGGTGGCTTTTATAACGGGCGCAACAGGATTGGTTGGCTCGCACCTTTTACTTGAACTTTTGCGGAAAGGCTACCGCGTGAAGGCGCTCAAGCGTCCGCAGAGTAATATATTGCAGGTGCAGAAAACATTCAGTTTATATGCCAATGATGCCGATGCATTATTCCGGCAAATCGAATGGGTGGATGGCGAGTTGCTCGATTTTCAATCTATGTCCGAACTCCTTGACGGATGTACACATGCGTACCACGCTGCCGCCGTTGTTTCATTCGACCATGCGGATAAGGCAGAGATGATGCGTATTAATGTTGACGGTACAGCCAATATTGTGAATGTTTGTATTGATAAAAAAATCCCTTTATGTCATGTGAGTTCTATTGGCGCTTTAGGGCGCAGCGAGCCGGGTGGAATGATCTCCGAAAACGACTTATGGCAAACCTCTAAAGGGCGTTCAGACTATTCATATAGCAAGTACAAAGCTGAAATGGAAGTGTGGCGCGGAATAGCCGAAGGACTACAGGCAACCATTGTCAATCCTGCAGTAATTTTTGGCCCGGGCGACTGGACAAAAGGTAGTCCGAAGTTTTTTTTACAGGTATACAAGGGCATGCGCTTTCATACTCCCGGTGTCACGGCCTTCGTGGATGTCCGTGATGTGAGTCGTTGCATGGTGGAACTGATGGAGCAGGAACGATTCGATGAACGTTATATTCTTTCGGCTGGTGATTTGAGTTACCGCGAATTATTCGACCTGATTGCCGAAGGATTGAAAGTCAAAAAGCCAACTATTGCAGCCCAACCATGGATGCTAGATGTTGTTCGTGGTTTGTCGTGGCTGGCTGGAAAAATGACAGGTAAAAGTCCGCTGCTAACCAAGGAAACAGTGCATTCAGCTTTTCAACAAATTCGCTATTCCAATGAGAAAATCAAGAAGTCTTTAGGATACGAATTTATCCCTTTGGAAAAAAGTATCGAAGATTGTTGCAGATATTTTTTATTGAGTGATAGGCCTTGAATGTCTTTAATTTAACTGTTAGAAGATTTCGCGTTTTGGAATGTGATTGATTTGGTCCTTTGGGTGGAATTTTAACTGGATATATTTTATACTTTTGTTCCATCTATTTGATAAAAATATAATACAATCCATGTGCGTCGGGCTGTTTGTTATTCATCTTTCCGAGCAAATAGGCCTAAAAATATTTGATTATGACAACGAAAATTCTTTTTTCCGCTTCTTTTATCCTTATATGCCAAGTAACCTGTTTGCAAAATGGAAAAAGTGCACAACCAGTTTCCGGACAAAAAAGCAGCAATGACCTCTATATGCTTGTCGGGACGTATACTTCGGGAACCAGTAAAGGTATTAGCGTTTACCGTTTTGATATGGATCATGCGACGGCGGAATTTGTGAGTGAAGCGCCGATAACCAATCCATCGTATCTGGCTGTTTCGCAGGACGGACGGTTTGTATATTCTGTCAGTGAAAACAAGCTGGAAGAGGCTACAGCCAGTGCGTTTGCCTTTGATAAGCAAACCGGAATACTTAAGCTTTTGAATTCACAACCAACAAAGGGCGCAAGTCCGTGCTATATCAGCGTCGACCGGAGTAATCGTTTTGTGGTTACGGCCAACTACATGGGGGGGAGTGTCAGCGTTTTCCCGGTAGCTGGGGATGGAAGCCTGCAACCTGTTGCGAAAATTTTTGATTTCAAAGGTACTGGTCCCGATGAAAGACGGCAGGAACAGGCACATTTACATTGTGTTTTTTTCTCGCCCGATCAGAAGTATTTATTTGCCGAAGATCTGGGTACTGATAAAATACACAAATTCAATGTAAGTAATCAACCTCCGTTTTTATCTCTGGGTATTCCCGAATCTTTTAGTGTGGAACCGGGTTCAGGTCCAAGGCATTTGACCTTTCATCCGAATGGAAAATTTGCTTACCTGATCAATGAACTGTCGGGAAAAGTCACTGTATTCAAATATTCAGGTGGCAACCTGGGGGCCATTCAGTATATTGCTGCCGACAAATCACCAGGGACAGGAGGTAAGTCAAGTGCCGATATTCACGTTTCGCCCGATGGAAAATTTCTTTACGTATCCAATCGGCTTGAACCCAATGGTATTGCTATTTTTAGTATCAATGTTACGGATGGGAAGTTGACCGATATTGGTTATCAGCAAACGGGAAACCAACCCCGTAATTTTATCGTTACGCCTAATGGTAAGTATTTATTGGTGGCAAACCAGAATAGCAATAATATCCAGGTCTTTACGATTGATCGACAAACCGGGCTTTTGACGGATACGGAAAAACAAATCAGTATTAACAAACCTGTATGCATAAAATTTGTTAGTAAATAATGAAAATAAAAACCGAATACCCTTTGTGTTTGTTTGGTCATTTGGCAAGTGTGGTTAGGTAAATATTTTGAATGATGTATGAATTTATTTACATGTCATTCGCCTGGGTTGATAATCGTTGTATAAACATTCCGGTTTGTAGATGAAATATTTTTTTACGTTATGCCTGTTTATTTTCTTCTTCGCGGGTGACGTGTCTGCCCAGTCGATGCGGTGTCCTGTCCAGCAGGGTAAAGTAATTGTCAAAATCCGGCCCGATGCCGAACCTGTTTTTGAGCAGCGACTGAGAACGATCCGACAACCATTGTCCGACACTTCGACATTGCGTGTCGGATTGAAATCATTCGACAAGATTAGCAGGAAATATCGGGCGGGGAATATGCGGCGGTTGTTTCCCGACGCCGGGAAATATGAGGCCAAGCATCGTAAATATGGGTTGCATCTGTGGTATGAAATAACCATTTCTGAAAATGAGGATCCGGTTACAGTGGCTAAAATGTATGGTTCGGACGAAAACGTCCAAATGGCTGAACCCCGTTATGCTATCCGGAGCACAGCCATGCCGTCTCCCGCATTGCCGTCCGGGATACCTGATGATCCCGGATTTTCAAAGCAATGGAATTTCAACAATACGGGACAGACAGGAGGTATAGCCGGAATCGATATTCGTTTGCCGGATGCGTGGTCGGCAGCTGAAATATTGGGACTTAATGGTAAGGAAGTTGTTGTAGCTGTGGTGGATGGTGGTGTAAGCTACAATCATGAAGACTTGAATGCCAACATGTGGGTTAACCAGAAGGAACTAAATGGAGTAAGAGGCAAGGATGATGATGAAAATGGCTACGTAGACGATATTTACGGATATAATTTTGTTTCCCGGAGTGGAGGAGCTATTTCTCCTGAGGATCATGCCACCCATGTGGCGGGCATTGTTGCTGCCGTAACGAACAATGGTAAAGGTGTATCCGGAGTTACCGGCGATCCCGGACAGGGTTATAAAATAAAGGTTATGAATACCCAAATCATGACCAGTTCATCATCTGTGGCGTCCATTGTTGAGGCATATACATATGCGGCCGACAACGGGGCTGTAATCTCGCAGAATAGCTGGGGATATGACAATCCCAACGTATTCGGCCAATCGGATATCGATGCCATTAATTATTTTATCGAAGAAGCCGGAAAGGATGAAAAAAGAAATCCTCGTCCCGGAACGCCCATGGTGGGAGGAATTGTCATTTTTGCAGCAGGTAATGACGAAAGGGATGCCAAGTGGTATCCGGCTTATTTTGATAATGTTCTTGCTGTGGCAGCCGTCAACCATTATGGAAAACTGGCGTGGTATTCCAATTATGGCAGTTGGATAGATATTTCGGCGCCGGGAGGAGATACGGATGAAACAGGGAAAAAAGAGGCTGGCGGTATTTATAGTACTTCTTACCGTTTGACCAATAAAAACTATTACGAATATATGCAGGGAACCTCGATGGCTTGTCCGCATGTATCGGGCGTGGCGGCATTGATATTATCGGTGTATGGAAGTGAGAATTTCACGCCAGACATGTTACGTGCCCGGTTGCTGAATACTACAACGCCTTTGAATGGTTTTGATCCGGCCAACGCATCCAAGATGGGAAGCGGTCTTTTGAATGCTGCGGCTGCTTTGGCTCCCGGGGATGTTCCCGGAGCGATAACCGATCTGAACGCCCAAACCATCAATGCTGTGTCGGGTGGATTGGACTGGACGGTTCCTTCGGGAAACGGCGACAGTGCTCCTTCTTTCTATGTTATTGCTTGTTCAACGGAAGAAATTACGGAAGAAAATTTTGAGAAATATGCCCAAAAGCCGGTAAGTTCAACAAAAAAACCAGGAGAGATACAACAGAGTACTGTTACAGGGCTTCTTGCCGAAACTGCCTATTATGTCGCCGTTCAGAATATGGGAAAAATGGGCGATCTATCGGGAATATCCAACGTAGCAACTTTTACTACGCGCAGTAATATAGCGCCGATTGTTGCCCAGCCATTATCTGACATTACTTTGCGTGATGTTGCCCCTGAGACAGCCTTTTATGTCGGCGATGCATTTTACGATGGCGATGGCGATGCCATGACGTACTCAGTAGTGGTAGGTTCGGAGAAAACCGCAACAGCACGTATAGACGGCGATACTATGCGGATACAACCTAAGGCGGCAGGGGCTACCACGGTTACTCTGACAGCCGATGACGCTAACAGTGGTCGCGCTTCATTCAGTTTATCACTGATGATCACACAAAACCATGCTCCGGTCATTAATGGGCTTTTCGCCGATACCACGTTGATACCGTATGTTACACCGGTTGTCGTCGACCTGTCCAAATATGTTTCAGATCCTGAAAATGATGACATAACTTATCGTTACGAACTCAGTCAGTTCGGTATTGTCAATGTCAACATCAAAGACGATATTATGAGAATTGATCCGCTGCATTATGGTTTTGTTACGGTACTGGTAAAAGCTTCCGATCCTTATGCGGCAACTTCCACTACATCAATTGATGTAACCGTTGAACAGAAATATTCACCCGAGAAACCGGATGAATTAATGATATATCCCAATCCTACTTCAGATATATTGTATTATTCGTTTGTTATTGACGACCCGGTTGCTTCCGTGAATGTCCGTATTGTGAATACTGTTGGTGCTACCATGTACCAGACACCGTCCGTTACACTTAATTCGGGTACTTATTATTACAACATCGATTTGTCGGCATGGAGTAGTGAGATGTATTTATTGCAATATTTCAAAAACGGTAAAGTGATCGATACCAAAAAGGTAATTAAATTCTAAGTATTCCCGGGTACATCATTGACGTTTTGCCCTTAAACTTCATCTGATTACAGCCATTTGTAACCCTAATCTGATTTACAGGTGATTTTCCGAAGATATCTAAAAATAAATGCTTATCTTTGCAACCTAATTTAATACTTAGTCCAATGAGAATGAGCAATTAATAGTTGGTTTACTAAACCGACACTTTTCACAGCCTAAAATTATCTATCGGTTTAACCGCCTGTTCGACAGGCCCTATTAATTGTTTCCATGAGTATTATCGTCAGTGATTTATCTTATCACTATCCCAATCAACATCCTCTCTTCAGCCATTTGAGCTTTTCTGTGGAAAAGCAAGATAAAGTATCTATTGTCGGCAACAATGGAATTGGTAAATCTACTTTACTGAAGCTTATGGCAGGTGATCTGACCCCTGCTGAGGGTAGTGTCTTCTCAACTTACAGGCCTTATTATATTCCCCAACACACGGGATTTCTCGACAAAACTGTTGCCGATGTTCTGCATGTGGGCGAAAAGTTGGCAGCATTGCATTCCATTGAGAAAGGAAGCATATCGCAATCGGATTACGATACATTGGCTGATGGCTGGGAAATAGAATCCAGATGTAAATCTGCTCTTTCCTATTGGAATTTGCACCACGTAAGTCCCGATATGCCCATAGACGGCCTGAGCGGAGGTGAAAAGACAAAGGTTTTCCTGGCAGGAATATTCATTCATTCGCCTGAAATCATATTACTGGACGAACCGTCCAATCATCTTGACCGGACGGGTCGTGATTTGCTGTACCAATATATCAGGCAAAGTAAGGCGACGATTGTTGTTGTAAGCCATGACATGACAGTTCTGGACCAGTTGCAAACAACATACGAATTGTCCGGCCAAGGGATCAAGTTGTATGGCGGAAATTATTCCTTTTATAAAGAACAAAAGAAGATAGAGATAAACGCTCTGGGTGAGAACATCCATGAAGAGGAAAAGGCGTTGCGCCTTGCCCGTAAGAAAGCGCAAGAGGTGAAACAACGGCAGGAGAAACGGGCAAGCCAGGGTGAAAAAAAGAAAGCACAAAGCGGCATGCCCCGCATCATGCTAAATGCATTGGGCGGTGCTGCAGAAAATACAACAGCCAGGCTAAATCATAAGCATACAGAAATTGTCAATTCCAACCGTGAAAAACTGACGGGATTACAACAACAAATGGAACAGTTGAAAGAATTAAAGATAAATTTTGATAATACATCGCTTCATTCCGGAAAACTGTTGATCGAAGCCAACCAGATTAACTTTGCATATCATCAGGATGCCTTGTTATGGGAAACGCCAGTGGATTTTAAATTATACAGTAACGACCGGGTACAGATTTTGGGCGACAACGGGACGGGAAAAACTACTTTGGTCAAGTTGCTGACAGGTACGCTTACTCCATCCTGCGGGGAAATGAAACGGGCAGACTTCAGTTGGATTTATCTGGATCAGAATTATACTGAAGTGGATAAAGATTGCACCGTGGGACAACTTGCCGAGGAATATAACCTGCAGCACTTGGAGGATCACGAAGTTAAATTGCGGTTGAGCCGGTTTCTCTTTCCCGCAGATACATGGGATAAGAATTGTAAAACGTTGAGCGGTGGCGAAAAAATGAGGTTGTGTCTCTGTTGTCTGATGATTGGGAACCATACTCCCGACCTGATCATATTGGATGAGCCAACCAATAACCTTGATCTTTCAAGTATGCAAATATTGACCCGGACCATCAGTAATTATCATGGCAGCTTGTTGGTTATTTCGCATGACAGCTACTTTATTGACGAAATCAGGGTGACGGGAAATCTGATTCTTAACGCTTTTGCTTGATAATAAAACACCCGGATGAATTCATCCGGGTGTTTTGATCTTTCAAAAAACAGAATAACTATTTATCTTCTTGTAGCGGCATTACGAGCATCGGCTGCCGCTTTCATGTTTGCGGTTACTTTATCGATGGTGAAGCTGGCAGGGCTTTGACGTGGCGGGAAATCTTTGTAGGTTTCCAGATAGGCGGCTACCATGTCGATCACGTCGAAAACCAAGAAGTTCTTGTCGAGCATCCATTTTTCGTAATTGATGGATCCGTCATATGCATATTCGTATGGATCCTGACGCAGGTCAATCAAAAACGGCGCTCTCAACGTCGTCATCGGATCTCTCCAAATAGCCATTCCTTCAGCTTCCTGCAAAGCAAAAGTTATTTTGTACTGTCCCTTACGGGCAGCACACAGGTTACCGTCGTCATCGAAATAGTAATATTCATTTCGCAACGATTTGTTCACCTTTCCTGTCAGGAAAGGCAGTTGATTGTACCCGTCCAAATGCACTTTGAAAGTTTTGCTCCCGGCTCTTACCCCTTTTTTGGCGCTTTCCGGCAAGTTGACATCGCCTCCGGCAGCAGCCACCAATGTCGGCAACCAGTCTTCTGCCGAGAATATATCGTTAATCACCGTGCCGGGTTGGATATGTCCGGGCCAGCGTACAACGCACGGCACACGCACGGCACCTTCCCAGTTGGTGTCTTTCTCCGAACGGAAAGGCGACACGCCGCCATCGGGCCATTGGTTCTTCATGGCGCCGTTGTCGGTGGAATATATTACGATGGTATTATCGGCAATTCCCAGATCGTCGAGCAGTTTAAGCAATTCGCCCACCATTCCGTCGTGTTCCACCATTCCGTCGGCTTGCAGGCCAAGACCAGTCTTGCCTTGCGATGCTGGTTTTAGATGGGTAAAGATATGCATACGAGTGGAATTGAACCATGTGAAAAACGGAGTTCCTGCTTTTGCCTGCTTGGTGATGAAATCCTTGGCTGCGGCCATGAACTCTTCATCCACGGTTTCCATACGTTTCTTAGTCAACGGGCCTGTATCTTCCACTTTACCATCTGCTGTGGAACGGAGAACTCCGCGTGGCCGGTGTTTGGCAAGGAATGCCGGATCTTTCGGATATTCCGGTTGTTCGGGTTCTTCCTCTGCATTCAAATGGTAGAGATTTCCAAAAAATTCGTCAAAACCATGCTTGGTGGGCAGGTATTTATCCTGGTCGCCCAAATGGTTTTTACCAAATTGACCTGTAGCATATCCTAATGGCTTCAGGAATTCGGCAATGGTAGGATCTTCAGCCTGCAAACCTACGGGAGCACCCGGCATACCGACTTTAGTTAATCCTGTACGAAAAGGGCATTGCCCGGTAATAAACGCTGCACGACCGGCCGTACAAGATTGTTGGCCATAATAGTCGGTAAACAAGATGCCATCCTTGGCTATCTTGTCGATATTGGGTGTTTTAAAACCCATAATCCCATGACTGTATGCACTGATATTGTGATATCCTATATCATCGCCAAAAATCACAAGAATGTTAGGTTTTTTTTGCGCATAACTGCTGACGGCAAATGCAATTATCACTGCCATCATGAAAAGCGACTTCGCTGTTTTTACTTTTTTACACATACTCATTTGTTTTATGAATTTTAGATATTGGTTTGTTAACATATGGTACTCTTAAAAAGAACAATGCTGTAGTAGGTTTGTTTCATTGGAGTTGATATTTTTCTATATCCTATTGGCCGGAATAATAAGAAAAGGCTGCCTGAAATGAATTCCACACAGCCTTTTCGGGGGAGAAATATATAGGCGCTGCTTATGAAGCAGCGGAGGATGCTTACAGTTTAGGTCACACAAGTTGTTCGCTCAATTCGAACACCGGTTCGGGCCAGATCCTTTCCGGCCAGGGCAGATGGCATCGTTTATGCAACAGCTCGGATTTTTTTCGCTGCATGATATGCACATACCGTTGTTTCACCGTGTCGATGATATCTTCCCAAGGGCGGGAAATACTGCCGGATGCATTTCGTCCGACAGTCCGCAATATGGCACGATCGGCGATCACTTCGCGTATTTTTGAGACCATTGCATTCTTGTTGTTTTCCGTCAGGAACCCGTTTATTCCATCACGAATGATTTCGGCGGCAGTGGAACTTTCCACCAGTAACGACGGTGTATGCATGGCAGCAGCTTCGCGTACTACCAAAGGTGCATTGTCGTACAACGAAGGGAAAAGAAACAAATCGGCCGCTGCGTAATAATTCTTCAATAATTGCCGGTCGTAAATCGTGCCTGTGAAATGTACATTTCCGGCAATGCCATATCGTCCGGCAAGCTGTTCGAGTTGTTCGGCTGCATAACCCTGCCCTACAAAATAGGCAGTAAAATCAGTCTCGCGCAAAGCCCCCAGCGTTTCGATAACAAGCGGCAGATTCTTTTCCAAGATCAATTGGCCGACGAACAGGAAAACGGGTTTGTCGTTGTCATGGCCAAGCTTTTTTCGCGCCTCCTGCCGTACGATATCAATTTCTGTTCCGTCGATAAAATCGGTACCGTTTTCCATCACTGTCACCGGGCCTGTGTAACCGTATTCCCGAAGAGTTTCTTCTACCGCCGGCTGCGGTATCCATACCTCATCCACTGCTGAATAGAAATCTACGATATGCCTGACCATCAATTTGACTATAGCCGGCTGGCGTACTGCCCGGGAAAAATCCTCACGGTATTTTGAGTGGAAAGTGGCAACAATAGGAATATCCCTGCGGCGTGCCAGTCGCAAAGCATATCGTCCTGCCGAAAAAGGAGAATGGCAGTGCAGCAGATCAAATGGTATGTCCCGTAGACGTTGATGCAATTCGAAATCAAATCTTGGCAATCCCAACCGATAAGGTTTTCGCATGGGAATAGACATTGAAGCATAACGCAATACCGTAAACTCTTCCTTATCGATGTATCCCGGGTAGGAGGGAGTGATCATATAAGTGTCGCCCATAGTGCGATTTAACCAGTGGGCGTAGTTACGAACAGTGAGCGATACTCCGTCCATGATGGGCGGAAAACATTCGTTAAATTGACCTATGGTGTATCTTTTCATTTTTGTTTTTTTTATCCAATTATTCCAATATTTATGGGCAAACGTATCTAATGAAAATTTCTTAAATGTTAAGAATTGATTATTTTTATGTTAAAATGTAGTTTTCATCCATTGAAATGTTGAGATGAAAACTGTTTCCTGATTTATTCCAAATTATCCGGGAGAAATTTTTTTTCATCCCGGATAATTTGTTTCTGTAGAACCATGTGCGGTATATTCTGCTTATTTTCCTTTTATTTCTTTACCTTGTTCGTTAAGGATCACTACTTTTTCCTTTTTATCTGCTTTTGAAATGAGAGTTACCTTTGTCAACTTCTTAGCTTTGTCGAAAGCAAGGTTCTTAACGGTATAATTTGTTTCAAAAGCCCTGACGGCTTCCTGTACTTCAGCGTTCAGGCTTTCAATTTTTACATCCACGTAACCGTCCTGTTTTTGGTCCAATACGGCTACCGTACTGATATTGCTGTCGGCTGTCTTTGTTTGTGAGACACCTGCATTCGCATAGATTGAAGCTCCCAATAATACGGCAACTGATAAAACTAATGCTTTCATGATTTTATTTATTTTTTAATTTTAATTAATTGTTTATATGAAATATTTCTACTTTGAATAACAACACGCGTACCATTCAAAGCTAATGTTAGTTATTTTATCGTTAAGATGCTTGTAATGAGATTATTAAAAATACATACTTTAATGAAGTAACTCCGGAAAAACTGTAGAATTGTGGAAAAAATCCACAATCGGGTTGTGGAAATGTAGAGTTGAAGAACGCAATTATTATTTTAGTAGTTTTGCCGGGATATAAAAGTCATTTGATGAAAGAAAGTATTGAGAACAGGATACGTTTAAAGGCAATATTCATATATGTTATCATTGCTGTAATTTGTTCCGGAATGGTTTTGTATATCTATGATCTTTTGCAAAAGATCGACCACCAAAGGGAACACGTAGAACAGTATCATAAAAAACTTGCCTTTACCAATGCTTTTGTTTACTCGGTAAACCAGGCGCAATCTGAAGCCAACCGCTTCGTTGTCTCAAAAAAAGCCATCCATCTGAGGTCGTTCAGATTGGAAACCGTTAAGGTGGAGCAAATGCTCGACTCTCTCGAAGTGAATGCCGGCCGGACTTCGTACGACAGTATATTAAGAGATATCAGCGTTTTACTTAGAAAAAAAGGCGATATTGTCTTCGCATTGAATAAACTTTTTGACAATCAAAATCCAATTGATTCAATCAACGAAAAACTACAGGATTTGGATGCTTCCATGCTACAACAAGATACGGTACAGGTAACCAAAACTACTACCATAAAAGATACGGTAATCAATACTGTGCCTTCCAAAAAAGGATTCTGGAAAAGACTTTCAGACGTTTTTTCGTCGAGTAAAAAAGTTGATACCATTGTCACTGTCAGCACCCTGAAAATCGATACTGTCAAACTCTTCCCCGAGACAAAACGAAACGTGATTTCGGAAATGAGCGGGCTTACCGAACAGGCAATAGCAACATACTCGAGTCAAATCTCTGCTATCGAGCAGCAGGTTAATCATCTGATATTGACAGATCAGGAAATTTCGATACAAATTTCCACCCTTCTCAACAGGCTTTCCGGGCAGGCTATTAATTCGACCTTACAGGAAGTGCAAAGAAGCGAATACCTTGTCCGCAAGCATTACAACTTATTGGTGGTTACAGGAGGAATATTCTTACTGTTGATCCTGGTGTTTATCATACTGATCATCAGCGATGCAAACAAAGGCCATGCCGCACGAAAGGCGCTGGAAACAGCCAATGAGCGGACAAAACAGGTCATGGAAAGCAGGCATCAACTATTGCTTTCGGTCTCGCACGATATAAAAACCCCGCTTGGTTCCATACTTGGCTATTTGGAATTATGGCAAAATGGAGGCGCTGTTTCGCAACAACAAATGGCTTCCATGCAGAATTCGGGCCGACATATCCTGGCATTACTGGAAAATTTGCTTGAATTTTCGAGCTTGGAACAAGGTACCCTAGTTGTCTCAGCCAGCAATTTTAACCTCCGGGAATTATGTTCGGAAACCGCCGAAATGTTTATACCACTTGCTTTACAGAAAAGACTCTCATTCGATTGTAATTTTGATATCGGTAAAGATGTGGAATTGAATTCCGATGCATTGAAAATCAAACAGATCATCATAAACATACTTTCCAATTCGGTCAAATACACGCTCGATGGTGGTATATGGTTTAAAGCGGCATACGATGATGAACAGATACGTTTCGTTATTAGCGATACGGGTGCAGGCATTCCAGCCGATCAGACAAATGTCCTTTTCAAGCCTTTTGCAAGGGTCGAAAAAAATAATACGTTGGCGTCTGGTAGTGGATTGGGAATGTATGTTGTAAAAAGGCTGGTCGAGATGTTGCAAGGGACCGTACAGGTTTCTTCCGTTGTGGGAGAAGGCACCCGGGTAGAAGTTACGATACCTGCTAAAATTGTTCCGGAGAAAAGTACCCATGCAATTACATCCAAAAATGTCCTGCTCATCGACGATGATCCGGCATTGCTTGCCATGCTTAGCGATATGTTGGTAAAACTGGGGCATAGCGCCAGGATTTGCAACAATCCGACGACATTTGACCGGCAGGAGGGAAGCATTGAAAAATACGATTTGATCATCACCGACATGGAAATGGGAACTCTTTCGGGAACCGATGTCCTGAAAAAAATACGCAGTATGGGTAATAAAACGACTGTCATTGTCATGACCGGTCGGGGTGATTTCAACGAAATAAAAGCGATTGAAGCTGGATTTGACGGTTATCTGCCTAAACCGGTAACGATGTATTCGCTTCGCCGCTTGACAGGTTGCATCGATCATTCGACTAATGAGTTCATGTCGCTCGAAGAAATGTTCGATGGTGACCGGGAAGCTATTGTAGAAATCCTGGAAGTATTTATTCGTTCGACAACCGGAAATATCGACACGCTGCTTAATATGATTGTACAAAACGATTTCCGGGGTGCCCAGGCTTTATGTCACAAGATGTTGCCGATGTTTATGCAGGTAGGAGCTGTAGATTGTATTGAATTCCTTAAAAAGATGGATGCTGCACGATTGGAAGGAGAAGAACAACATCCGTTCTGGAGGGGAAAATGTTCAGATTTTATTAATCACGCTGAAAAACTAATCGCTAAAATCCGTAAGGATTATTTTGGAGATTAAAGTTTGATACCGTATTGATGCATCTTGTTGTATAGCGTTTTGCGATCTATCTTTAGGAGTTGTGCAGCCAGGGTTTTGTTTCCATGGGCTTTTTTCAACACAGCTTCGATATGTTCCCGTTCGTTATCGGGTCGTAGAGCCAAATCCTGTTCAATATCCGGATTTGTTGAAGGGACAGACAATGCCGGAAGATTATCCGGAACAATCTCATTACCTTGGGCGAAGAGAACTGAGCGGCGCACCACATTCCGTAATTCCCGGAGGTTTCCGCCCCAATGATGCCCGGTAAGTATTTGTATGGTTTCATCCGAAAAAGACTTGATGTCCTTTCCTAACTCTTCGTTGGCTTCCTGTAAAAAATGCATCGCAAAAAGCTCAATATCAGCTTTCCGTTCACGAAGCGGCGGCACGGTAATCGAAAATTCATTGAGCCTGTGATACAAATCTTCACGGAACCTTCCTTCAGCTATAGCGTTGACGAGATTTTCGTTGGTTGCCGTAATAATCCGCACATCAACAGTAATATCCCTGGCGGAACCGACAGGTCGTACTTTCCTTTCCTGTAAAGCGCGCAACAACTGCATTTGCACTTCATACGACAAATTTCCAATCTCATCAAGAAAGACTGTTCCGTTTGCAGCCTGTTCGAAGACTCCCTTTTTATCTGAGACGGCCGAGGTAAACGAACCCTTCAGGTGGCCAAACAACTCGCTGGGAGCAAGCTCACGCGACAGGCTTCCGCAATCGACTGCAATAAAAGGCGCATTTTTTCGGGTACTGAGTTCGTGTATCCGTCGCGCAGCATATTCTTTTCCCGTACCGCTTTCTCCAAAAATCAGTACCGACATAAAAGTAGGAGCAACCATTTTTATGTACTTGTCCATTTCTCCTGCGACAGGGCTTTTACCAAGAATAA
Organism: Bacteroidales bacterium; assembly: GCA_031551645.1. Lineage (GTDB taxonomy): Bacteria > Bacteroidota > Bacteroidia > Bacteroidales > UBA4181 > JAIRLS01. Next base: position 61,563 of record JAVBNI010000094.1, read on the forward strand.
ATTCGGGAGTGTCTTTTTTTGCTTGAGTAACCGGTTTTTCCGGAAGGGACTCATTGTTAAGCACCTGTTCTATCTTTTGCTTCAGGACGGAAGGATTTACAGGTTTTTCGAGATAATCGAAAGCTCCAAGCTTAATTGCAGCAACAGCACTTTGAACTTCCGCATAACTGGTCATTACGATCACCGGGATTGATTTTTTCTGTTCCTTAAGCCAGGCAAGAAGCATAATGCCATCGCCATCCGGTAGCCTGAGATCTGCGAGAACAAGACTGAATTGAGTTTTAAGGATTTCCTTTTTAGCTTGTTCGATTTTAGAAGACAATACAACCTCGAAGTTGTTTTTTCTGAACCAACTCTGTAACATCACGCCAAATGATGTGTCGTCTTCTACTATTAGGATTCTGCGATTCATTCGATCATTTCTTGTAGACAAAGGTACGTATTTTTACCAATGAAGAAATATATTTGAATTCATTACCATTCTCCCAGAGACATTTTCCATGATAAGGTTAGTAAGATCTTTTTCTCTTTGATGTAATTTGTTGCCGCCAACTTTATTTTTTATACACTCGGTAGAGCCCAGGGAGAACGATATACAGATGCCAGGTATTGGTTAGCTTCATTATCATTTGTAAATTTGGTTCCATTCCATATCAATTCTTTTCCCCGGCGGTAGGCAATATTACCCAGGTGCGAAAATATAGCAGCATGAGCGCCGGTTTCGGCACTTGCATGGGTATTCCTGTTACGGCTTTTGATACAATCCAAATGATTTTTAATATGCAAATTTAATCCACCTGCGCCATATTGTTTGTTGAATGGAACTGTTTCCATACATTCCCGGCCATTTGTTTTTCGGGGAAGCACTTTCCAGCCATTACGATTAAGAATCAATGTTCCGTTCTCGCCAATAAAGCTAAGTCCGTGATTACAATTTCCATTATCGATACCGGCGGCATGATCCCAAAGGATCGTAAAGTCGTCGAAAGTATAAACTGTTTGCATCAAATCAGGAGTTTGGCCGATGTCCGGATATCCATATCTTTCTCCTGAAGTTGCGATTTTATGAGGAGTATGGACAGCCATCGCATAAAGGGCAAAATCCAGTAAATGAGTACCCCAATCGGTCATCAATCCTCCTGCATAATCCCAACAACGACGAAAAGTATAATGAAACCGATTGCGGTTGAATGGGCGTTTGAGGGCAGGTCCCAACCACATATCGTAGTCCACTCCGGGCGGTATCAGGTCATCCGCTATGAACGGAGTGGACGGGCACCAGTCTTGGTATGCGAAAGTCCGTATGGTATGTATTTTACCCAACTTCCCGGATTGTATAAAATTGACGGCATCCTGCCAATGCGGGTCACTGCGCTGCCACTGCCCGACTTGTACCACATTATTATAACGTTGTGCCGCCTTTGCCATCAGATTGCATTCCTCGACACTGTTTCCTATCGGCGCTTCACAATAAACATCTTTTCCTGTTTCGCAGGCAGATATCATTTGCAGGCAATGCCAGTGATCAGGAGTGCCTATAATCACAACATCGACATCTTTGTTATTGATTAACTTACGCCAATCCTTATATCGGTGTGCCGGTTTTTTACCCCTCTTTCTTTCAAAGTCACTCATCCGTTGATCCAGGGGTTTATCATCGACATCACACAGGGCTACACAGTCAACTTCGGGATGATCCAGGAAACAGTTCAGGTCTGTCCATCCCATACCATTGCAGCCAATTAATCCGACATGAATACGATCGCTGGGAGCTACGCTATGCCCCATTCCATATGATGACCGGGAAAAAGCCATAGTTCCAATCCCCAGAATTGCTGCTTGATGCAAAAAATCCCTTCGTGTACCCATGACTTGAATGTAAATTAGTTTATCGTGCTTAACTCTTTATGTTGTGAAAAACGTTTTGAACATCTTCATCTTCGTCGAACTTGGCAAATAGCTTTTCTATTTCTTCGGTTTGTTCCTCTGTGAGTTCTTTGGTATCTAAAGGGATACGTTCAAATTCGCAACTGACCACTTCAAACCCATTATCTTCCAGATATTTTTGTAAAGCCCCATACGAAGCAAAATCCGAATAAATAACAATTTCACCTTCCTCAGCAAATATTTCTTCTACGCCAAAGTCAATCAAATCTAATTCAAGTTCTTCCAAATCTACGCCATCCTTTTCCTTCACTTTGAACACACACTTGTGCTCGAACATGAAATCAACCGAACCGGATGTTCCCAACGAACCGTTATATTTATTAAAATAGCTACGAACATTGGCCACAGTTCGCGTAGGATTATCCGTAGCAGTTTCCACCATGATAGCTATTCCGAAAGGGCCATAACCTTCGTATACTATTTCCTTATAATCGGCTTGATCTTTAGATGTAGCCTTTTTGATTGCACGTTCTACATTTTCCTTGGGCATATTTGCCACCCGACTCATTTGTACCAATATACGCAAACGGGGATTGGTGTCGGGATCGGGTCCTCCGGCTTTTACAGCGATTGTAATATCTTTACCCAATTTGGTAAAAGTCTTGGCCATATTACCCCACCTTTTCATTTTCCGGGCTTTCCGGTATTCAAATGCTCTTCCCATCGAAGTCTGATTCTATTTTTATGTGTTTGGTTTATCTAATTGCTTGCATCTTCTTTAATCAACGCCCATATCGTTTTGCGATACTGCCAGAGTAAGGAGCAAACTAACCCCAGAAATGACCCGCAGGCACAAAATATAATTACATACTTATTTAAGGGGTGTTCTTCCATGGCTAATGGGGTAAAATCCTGAGTAACAACGATTATGTCGTCAGATATTGTTAATTCGCGTTCCATAGTTTGTTTTTGTTTATGCAAATCTAATACATCGCGATAAAATAATCGTGTTTCGGCTTTATTCCCCGAGATTACAAATTCACCAATCGACCTGCTGTTTTGACGATATTGTGAGCGTTGCAGGCTATCAATCTTATTGATCTCAGCCTGTAACTCAGCGATGTATTGCTCCTTCTGTTTCCGGGTGATTTTGTATAACTCCTGGATATAACTGTTATTGTTGACGTATTGTAGCAATCCCCTTCGTAATGCCGGGAAAATATTTTCATTATAAACCGACACTTTGAGGTAAATGTAAGATGGAACCCGTACCTGATTGGTGTCTTTAGGGTTATACGTTTCTTTAAAATCGATATAATCGGGAACATCATCCTTATTGACATCTATCCCGTAAAAAGCTTTGATGCTAAGAATTTCCTTAGCCTGATCTTCTGTCATTCCCAAATAATTTGCCAGGATTTTGGGTTTTCCTGATAATACCTTAAGCTTATTGATATGATCGATCACGACCGTATTGTTCAGATCGGATATTTTGTTCTCATCATTCATCCCGTTGACATAACCCTCCAATGAAGAGGAATAAAAAGGTCGTGAAGCTGTATAAATCAAAGACCCGGCGATTACGCCAATCACGGCAAAAATGGCTATCCATAACGATTTTTTGATAAGAAAAATCAGTATGGATACAAAAAAATCTTTTATGCTGATACAAAATTTCTTGAATGCCTGCCATATCCGGGAACAGAATTCAAAAATATCGATCTCATCCGATTGGTTATTTTTCTGTTGAATATTAGAATCGTTCATCAATATATTTTTGTGTTATTATGACGCCTCAAAAATAGGAAAGATTTCCGATTTTTTATAACTTCCCATCCAATTTTGCATGAACTTCGGTAATTTAAAATGTTCTGTATTTGCAGGGACAATTACGTGAATTTTTGAATTCTTCAACCTGACCCTATAAAATGCGAAAAGAGCGGTTCTCCCGAACGGCCCTTCCTAGTTACTAACTACTAACTACTACAAAATTATGAAAAAAAACTGTCTAACCTAATGCGAATATCGTGCCAAATTACTCTATGGGATACAAAATAAATGTTAAAACTATATTTATCTTACGTAAATACATTGAATAGGAGGTGATTAATGTTGGTTAATTTTTATGTTTTTTCTCGTCAGATATATTTATTCGATACACCTCGATAAACAATAGCTTTTTACTTTCTCTTCCTTTTGTGAAAACGTAAATAAATCATGACAATTAATTTTTTTTCAAAAAGATAATTACCGGATACTGCATTCAAAGTTTCGACCATAAATTGTGTTCATTGTGTGGTGGGAGTGGCGATATAGACTATTGTGTTATTTGTCTCAATGTGTCAAATATTTAAATAATGTTCACACCAATTTTTAACAAAGAAGGATATCATATAACTTTTTATTAAATTTGTGTCTCGAATATTAAACTTTGAATCTGTGTGCCATGAAAAAATTATTTTTACTGCTTCTTTTTGTTAGCGTGTTGCAAACCTACCAATTGCAAGCGATTGAGGTGAGGCTGGATCTTACGTCTCAAAAATCTTTATCCGAAGCGCTTAATGCAACGGGTGTGCCTTTGTCTGAAATTACTGCCCTGGTTATATCCGGCGGTACAGTTACTCCTGATGATTTTTACTCTATAAAGTCATTAGCCAATTTGCAAAGGTTGGATTTGAGCAGTACCCTTGTTAGTGAAAATACCATACCGCCTAATGCATTATTTGGTCTTCAAAGCTTGACCTCTGTAATCTTTCCTAAAGGGATAGTAAGTATTGGGAATAATGCATTTATGAATACCGGCTTAACCTCTGTTTCCATCCCTGCCACAGTAACAAGTTTTGGAGCTGGCATTTTTCGTGGTTGTGCCGGATTAAGATCAGTGGCACTTCCAGAAGGGATAACGAATATTGGCTCTGGTATGTTTTATGGATGTACAAGTTTGACTTCCGTAACTGTTCCCGCTTCGGTCATAAAGATCGGTTACGATGCATTTTGGGGCTGCACAGGATTGACGGCAATCAATATAGCTGCAGGAAATACTTTTTATCAAAGTGAAGCCGGTGTTTTATTCAATGCAGACAAGACTCAATTGTATGTGTATCCTGCCGCGAAAACAGGATCAAGTTATACTATTCCTGCTTCGGTGACTGCTATTGATCCCAATGCTTTTATGGGATGTCTTCATTTAACCAATTTGATTGTTGCCGGCAACGCCACATACCAGACTGTGGACGGTGTCCTTTTTAATGCTGATAAAACGCGATTGATCGCTTATCCTTCTGGAAAAACCGGAACGAGTTATATTGTTCCCAGCGGAGTAGAACATATCGCAACTGATGCTTTTCGTGGTTGTACAAAACTAACTTCCGTACAATTTCCGCTTTCTTTGACCGATATTGGTGACGGCGCTTTTTACGAATGCACCGGATTGGGATCTGTCAGCTTTCCCATTTTTGTGGAAAATATAGGAAATTATGCATTTTGGGGTTGCACCGAGTTGTCCCACATTTATATTCCTCCTTCGGTGACAAGCATTGGCAATTCCGCTTTCGAGAATTGTGCCGGTATAGATTATTGCTTTATCCCATCTTCGGTAGAAAGTTTCGGAACCTATGTTTTTTCCGGTTGTACAAGTTTAGCCCTTGTAACAATTTCAGAAGGACTGACAAGCATTCCTGCGGGGACCTTTTCATATTGTACCGGATTAGCCACTATTGATATTCCAGCTTCTGTGACAAGTATTAAAGGTTTTGCCTTTTCGGGGTGTACAAATTTAGCTTCAATTACGATCCCTCGTCAGGTGAAAAGCATCGAAGCTTACGCTTTTTCGGGATGCACAAGATTGACTAATATCGAGATTCCCACTTCGGTAGAGAGTATCGGAAGCAGTGCTTTTGGAGGTTCGGGTTTAAGATCAGTTAACATTCCCAGTTCGGTAACAAGTATAGGAGATTTCGCTTTCAGCCGTTGCGCCGGATTAATCGCAGTCAACATTTCCGGTTCGGTAAAAGATTTTGGAAATTGGGCTTTTGCCGACTGCAAGAATCTGACTTCTGTAGTGATTTCCGAAGGGGTGACTGCTATTCCCAATTATGCTTTCCAAGGATGCTCAGGATTAACCAACATTAGTATTCCCGCTTCAGTGACAAGTATTGGAAACGGTGTTTTTCAAGGTTGTTCAGGATTAAAATCCATATATGCTTATCGTTCTCAACCGGTTGATTTAGGTCAGTCATCGTTTGTTTTTGGTGGTGTTACCAATTGCTGGCTCTATGTGCCTGAAACTTCTGTATCCGATTATAGATCAGCAATGCAGTGGAAGGATTTACAAATCGATGAGATTGTTCAGGCTTGGGATATCAGCTTGAATAAATCTGAAACAAGTTTGAAAACAGGAGGCTCGGAAAGATTAATTGCAACAGTGGCGCCCGAAGGCGCAGATAAAACAGTTATATGGGTATCTACAGAGGAGTCTGTTGCTATGGTTGATGTCAGTGGTACGGTCACGGGTGTAAGTGCAGGAATTGCTTATATCATCGCCATGACACAAGATGAGGAGAAAATAGCCGGATGTGAGGTAACCGTGACAGGCCACAAAGCCGTTACGGGGATTCATCTCAATAAAACGTTGGTCTCCCTGCCTTGGGGAAGTGTCGAGCAATTGACTGCCGAGGTAATGCCTGATGATGTTTCGGACAAAACAATTAAATGGACGACCAGCGATGCAGATGTGGTTACTGTGACTGCTTCAGGAAAATTGACCGGTATAAAGATCGGAACAGCCGTCGTTACTGCTACTTCGGCAGACGGAGCAAAAGCTTTTTGCGCCATTACGGTTACATCAGCCGTAACGGATGTTAGTTTTGATAAAACAGAAATTAGTGTGCCGATTGGTGGTAATAAACAATTAGCTGCCACTGTTGCCCCTGGGAATGCGCCGGATAAAAGTCTCACATGGATTACTGATCGCCCGGACATAGCCGAAGTGGATGCTTTGGGTAAAGTAACAGGAGTAGCTCCTGGCATAGCTATTGTCACAGTCCTTACAAAAGATGGAAACCGAAGGGCAACCTGTCTGGTAACAGTTGAAACGACTAATGGCATCGAAATGGCCAAAACACCATTGGCGATACTTTATCCCAATCCGACGAACGGACCTTTCTCATTACACTTTATTACAACTGGTACTTATCGCATATCTCTTATGGACATGGCAGGTAAAATATTAATACACCAGACCACCAACGATCAACTCTATCAGATGGATATTAGCGATTATCCCACAGGAGTTTATCTGTTGAACATCGACGACGGTAAACAACAGCGTGTAATGAAAATCATGAAGGAATAATAAAGTTTCCCTCTGATTTTTCTTTTTGAATACCAAAGGGAAGTCAGAGGGAAACTTTCTAAGTTTTTTAATTCAGAGTAATACTATGAGTTTGTTGAGATTTAGACTAAAATGCTGGGTTTTAACTGTACTTGAATCAACAAGCCTCATCGCCGCAAGGAAACCAACACAGCCATTGATAAAATAATGATACCTCCGATTATTATTTTCAATGATGGTATCTCATGTAGCAATAATGCAGCTGCAATAATCCCGTAAACAGGTTCCAGGCTGGCAATGATGCTTGCGGTTTGTACCGTTACGTGTTTGAGCCCTTCGATAAAAAACGAATGGGCAAGAGCAGTACATAGTACTCCCAAAATTATCAGTAAAAGAATGTTTTGCATGGAAAATTCTCCTCCTTGTCCGAACGAGACCATCGATAACAGCACAATACTTGCGATTCCAGTCTGGTAAAAGGCAATAAGTTTTCCCGGATAATGGATGACATACTTCCGGTTCATGATTTGAAGTATGGCAAAACTCAATCCAGACAGTATACCCAGCAGTACACCTTGCGTTACTGGATCATTTATGTTAAATCCGGGGACTACCAATGCAATTCCCGCAAATGTGATAAAAGCTACAGCTATGTCAACCAGTCTGATTTTTTCCTTGAAAAATACAGGTTCGAAGAAAACTGCGAAAACGGGGAATGTTGAAAACGTCAATAGCCCGATAGCAACTGTTGATATTTGAATGGAATAGAAAAATGACCACCAATGCAATGCAAGTATAAGCCCCATACATACGAAAACGAAGTAGTGTTTTTTCTCCTTTAGGGCGAAGCGTTCTTTTGACAACAAAATCAATAGAGATAATACCGCAAACGCAAATATACACCGCCCCCAGGTAATCATTGCCGGCGGTAAATCGATCCATTTTCCAAAAAGTCCAGCCAACCCGAATAGTAGTACAGCAAAATGTAGTTGAAACAATGATGACAAATGATGGATATTTTTCATATCCTACTGAAAATCCCAAAAATCAAATTTGAAACTTCGATTGTTCTATATTGCTAATTTCCTGTCCAATCTCGACAAGCTCGGTCTGAAATGTCATCCTGTCATTTACGTTCGACGAAATGATTTTATCTGCAATCGACTTGTAATATTCTACAGCATCCTGCATATTCTGACAGAATGATTTATAATATTTCAACTGTTTGGCATTTGTCAGTTCAGCTGTTTCTTCCAACTCTTCTTTGAGGTAAGCCAGATAGATTTTTAACTCATTGATAAAAACATGAGGGCGATACTTATTTCGTAACAAGTTGATACGCCCATAAATGTGATCAACCATCTCTTTAAGTGATACCACCTTATCAAAATATGCCATATTAGGTCCGGGACAAGCTGTCGCACCCATAATTGTTTTACTGATAGGTGATAGCTTGTATTGAAGAATAGCCGGATTGCTCAACACGACACACAGACATTCCTTGCTCAGAACTTTGGCAATCTTCTTTTCGCGTTCCTCATCAGTCATTTCAGCTTGCCTCAATTGTTGTAATTTTTGTTTGATGTAAGAGACGGAGGCAGTGCAAATGGGTTTTTCGGTAAATTCAGTATTTGACTGCAAAAACTTCTCGCTACACGGGCTTCCGGGATGACCTTCTGCAACAAGCCTGTATTTTTCCCTTTCGGCTGATGTTCCTTTCAGATAATTGAACGGAACCCCAAGTGGTGAATTTTTACTCAGGATGATATCATCTTCAGTAGCGTTTGCCAATAATTGGAGTGTTTCGTCATCAATTAGTACGGCTTCGGGAACAAGCAGGAATGGACTTCCCCATCCGGTTGCATCCACTTGGTAATGTTCACGCAAAAAGGTATCTTCTTCGCTCGTCCCGATTCCTCCCTGTACGGTAACCTTGATACCCGGTCGAGTCGTTGGCGGTGTTTTACCTTTTGCGATTAGTGTTTTGCAATATAAATCAAAAAGCTCCTCGATTAACGCCTCTCTTTTATTTTTGAATTCCTCGAGAATTGGCCCGAGCATGTAACCATCGCTGGCAAAAGCATGCCCGCCACAATTCAGTCCCGATTCGATGCGAAATTCGGAAACCCATAATCCCTTTTTTGCCAGGTATTTGCCCTGTATGATGGCTGAGCGGTGGTCGCTTACTTTAATAACAATCTTCTTGACAAATTCTCCGTTGCGCATTTCCGAGAATACATCCAATTGTTCCATGTAATTATACAACCGGGGATTCATTCCCGCCGAAAAAATAATCGAAGAGTCGACTAAGTCGCTGTTGGCATATCCGCGTAAAGCAGCCACAGCATCCGAACCATTTTCAATCAAACTGCCATCGCTATGACAACGCTCGTTATCCAACTTGGTCATGATATTTACATCGATACTTCCAGCCCGCACTTTTCCCCGTAATTGTTGTTCCATTTTTTTCTGTTCATGCCGGTCGTGCATCTCCTGCATCTGACGGTACATTTTTTTCAGAAAACTATTGTCGGGTAACATTTCAAAATATTGTACCAACTCCGAACCGGCTTCAAAAGTCGATTCCCTGAGTTTTTCGATCTGTTTGTTGACCATGCGATTCAACAAGTTCAGATAATCGGTGACACGTTTGGCGCGATAATCCGGTTCTGTGATACTGATCGGCAGGTAAGGCTCATTTATCTTTCCATAATAATATTGACGCATCCGCTCGATAAGCGTATCCTCAATAATGGATACTACCGACGAAATGCCAAACCGGGCAACCTTGACGGGAGAATCAATTGTGTACGCCAATCCCATCACAGGGATATGAAATGTATGAAGACGAAAGTGTGGTTCCATTAAACGTATAATATGTGTGTTTGTTATGCAAAAAATTCGACGCCTAAAATAGTAATATCGTCGAAAATAGCATGATTATTTCCTTTTAGATTTTGGGTAACAACTACTTCATTGATCACCTCGTTGATATTAAGCGAATGCTGAATGGAGTTTTCCAGTACATGAAATGCAGAATTGACGCCACCTTCTTCGGTATCGGAAAGCAGCTCCACTAATCCGTCGGTATACGACAACAAAAGGCTATGTTCCATGATGGTTAGTTTTTTTACATTGACAAAGGGCAATCGCTCGAGCATCCCGATGGCAAGACACCCGCTCTCAAGTAGCTTCATACTTTTACTTTCCGTCCGGAACAAAATCGCCGGAGTATGCCCTGCATTGACGTATTCTAAATGACGTGTACTATAATCGTAACGAGCTATGAATAAAGTGATGAATTTTTCTCCTTGCGCGCTTTCAGACACTCGTTTATTAAGTTTCTGCAAAAGTCCTTCCATGGATATATCCGATGTAAACAAAGCCCGTAAAGTAGCTTGAAAGTTAGACATCAGTAAAGCTGCTGCCATTCCTTTACCCGATACATCGGCAACGCAAAAGCCTATCTTACCATCTCCCAAGTTAATGCAATCAAAATAATCACCCCCTACCTCGTAATGTGGTTTGTAAAGAGCGTTCATCAAAATATGTTCATTGTGAGGTAAATCACCTGCTTTAGGGATAAGCATGTTTTGCATTTGCGATGCCAGTTCCAACTCTTTCCGTATGGACTCCTGCCGTAAACTTTCCTGGAACAGGCGTATGTTCTCAATTGCAACAACAATGATATTAGATATGGTTTGTATGAAATGCAGGTGTTTGATAACGGGACTTAACCCTTCCATTTCCTCTTCGATGTCGCCAATGAGCACATAAGCCATAGGGACATAGTTGTTGTAAACAGGAATTACGATGTCGAAGCTTGGCAGTTTGTCCTGTTCCGATGAAACAAAAGTAATCTCAGTATACAACAGCAGGTCTTCTTCGACATGTATGCTCTTTACCGTGTTTTTCGTTACACCGGCTGCCAGAATACATTCCCATCCATTTTGATATTTGAACATCACCACTTTACCAATATTCAGCTTATCGCAAAGGATGTCGACATAATTCTCCAACAATACCTCAACAGGTTGATTGTCATTAATTGCCCGGGTAATTTCGAGCAAAGAATTCAATTTAAACTTTAAAGTTTGCTGGGTAGAATTTTTTTCTGCCATTTATTATATAGTTTGGATACAAATCAAAGTGTAAAAGTAATATAAATATGATGAACCGGATATTATTTTTTATTTAAGAACTTCACAATAATATTTGAATTAAGTGATAACTGTAACATTTGGGCTACTTTACCTTTATTCATGGCAATTTCCAACAATCCTGAAATATTGAATAAAGCCAGTAATTCTCCGTCGCTTGTCTCGTGGTAATACCTATTAATCCGGGTGATTTTGTTACGAATACTTTGTACCATGATCTCAAAAGGTCGTTCCTTACCCACTCGTTCAAAATCATCGCGGGTAATATTGGTAATAACATTGCCAAATGGATTAATATGAATGATTGTTCCGGTAATCTGCGATTCGTCGATAGTAGCCATCATCATTCCTTTGCGTTGATAGTTGGGATAAGGAATGCCCAAATCGGTGATAGCACCGCCCGAAGCCAAATGGACGGCCGCAGGAGCAAAAACAGGAATAGCCGGGTAATTTGGCGCTGCATCGTCATTATATTTGTCAATACATACGATTACATCAGGTCCATCGGAAAAAATCAGGCTAAAAATGCCATTATCCGAGCCTACGAAATAATGTCCATCAAAAAGAGCCGCTACAAATGGTGTACTCTCGCTGTACTCACTCATCACAGAAAGGATATGTACCGTGTCTTTTGGATAGTAGATATAACTCTGCTTCACTATATATGCAGCATATGATATACCTGTATTAAATGCTGGAATCTGATGCGACAAATCAATTATTTGAACAGATGGCATAGCCGATAGAATGACGCCTTTCACCGCTGCGGTATAAAAGTCATCTCCCCATCCTGTCGTTAAGGTAATTATTGCCATCCCTATATCTTATCGTTTTTGAAATCAGGTAGCAAAAGTATAAATTTTATAGACATACCGAATTGGAAAACTTCCGGATATTATTGAATACAAGTTTCTGTTTGGAGATCACATGATAAGGAGTGTGGTATTCATATCGTATTTTGTTTTATCTTTAACCCGCAAAAACTATGCATTTATCCAAACCTGAAGGATTATGTGTTCATGAAAATATAAAATCACCAATATTAAAATGTCAATATGAAAAAGTTAATCACTCTATTTTTACTACCCCTCGCTATGGCAGCCTGGGCGCAGGATAATATCCAATGGCGGGGCGACCGTACGGGCATTTACAAGGAAACCGGTTTGTTGAAATCGTGGGGTGACCGTGGCCCCGAATTGCTATGGCAATACGACGGTTTGGACGAAGGTTTTTCGTCGGTGGCGATTGCTTCGGAAAAGATCTATGTCACAGGCCTTACCGATGGTAAGGGATATCTTTATGTGCTGGATATGAAGGGGAAACTATTGGATAAAAAGCAATATGGCAATGAATGGAACATCAGCCACAGCGGCTCGCGGGGGACTGTTATCGTTAACGATGGCCGGCTATATGTGGTTAGCGGCAAAGGCGAACTGGTTTGTTTTGATGAAAAAAATCTACGGGTATTATGGCAAAAGGATTTTGTGAAAGATTTTGACGGAACTATTCCTAAATACGGGGTAAATGAGTCGCCGCTCATTGTGGGAGATAAGTTGATCGCAACTCCCGGTGGCAAGAAACATAACGTGGTAGCTCTTGACAAAAAGACGGGCGACATCATTTGGAGTTGCCCGGCCGAAGGCGATGTGTCCAGCTATTGTTGCCCTATTTATGTGAGTGACCAACAGATGCCGCAGATCATTACCATCACAGGGCATCACATCGTGGGGATCGACATCACCAACGGTAAAATGCTCTGGTCGATAGGCTTTACCAACCGTTTTTTCGAGCATCCGAACACGCCGGTATACAATAATAGTATGGTATTCTGCACCAGCAGTTATGGTGTAGGTTCGGTGATGTTACAGTTGACCGATGGCGGATGTAAAGCAGAACAGGTATGGGCGGCCAAAGAACTCGACCCACGGACTGGGCACTTCCTGAAATTTGGTGATTATATTTACGGTTCGGGTGACAATAATTCTTTCTGGTATTGCGTGGATTGGAAAACAGGGAGGATCATGTATAAAGACAAATCAATGGCCGTGGGAGCCATCATTGCTGCCGACGGCATGTTATATTGTTACAGCGACAAGGGCGAAATGGCGCTGGTGAAACTCGATCCGGCAAAGTTTGACATCGTCAGCAGATTTTCCGTTAAAGCCGGCACAGGACCACATTGGGCGCACCCGGTAATCTATCAAGGTGTATTGTATGTACGCCACGGTGATAGTTTGATGGCATATAAGGTTAAATAATCCTTTTAAAATCTTAATAAATCTTAAATCGATAGGGTGTCAACAAAATTCTAATGATAAAATTTTATTTTTGTTCCTTTAAGGAAAATGAATATCCATAAATATCATGTAATTGTATGAAAAAGTATTTGTTCATTATTGCTGTGTTATGTCCTATGATATCGTATGCCCAAAAGAATTCGCAATGGCGGGGCGACGGACGCGATGGTATCTACAACGAAACAGGATTGTTGAAACAATGGCCGGATAGCGGACCACAACTGTTGTGGAAATATGAAGGTTTAGGTGATGGCCATACTTCGGCAGCTATTGCCAACGGGAAGATTTACATTACCGGGCTTACCGAAGACAAGCTGATGCTGTATATATTCGACCTCAAAGGCCAGTTACTTACTAAGAAGGAGGTGGCCAATGAATGGAACGCAGATCACAAGGGTACGCGTTCAACGGTGTGTGTCAATGACGGTAAGTTATATATTTACAATGCCTTTGGAAAGCTTCTCTGTTTGGACGAACCTACGTTCAAAGAAGTATGGTCAAAAGACTTATTTACCGATTTCGACGGGAAAAACATCATGTGGGGTGTCACTGAGTCGCCGCTGATTGTTGGTGAGAAGATATTTGCTACGCCCGGTGGTAAGAAAAACAACATGGTGGCGCTGAACAAAAATACCGGCGCTTTGATTTGGTCATCACCAGCCGAAGGTACTGAGACAGCTTATTGCTCGCCACAATACATCAGCGATCAGTCGGTACCGATGGTAGTGACGTCTACGTGTGATTATATTATCGCATTGAACGCCAACACTGGCGAAAAATTATGGTCGTTCCCGCAAAAGAACAAGCATAATATCCATCCCAATACTCCACTTTACAGTAACAGCATGATTTTTTCCACCACCGGGTACGGCGAGGGAGCAGTAATGATTCGTTTGAAAAACGGTGGAAAAGCAGTAGAACAGGTTTGGAAAAATTCTGAAGTGGACAACCAGATGGGCGGCGCTATCAAAATAGGTAATTATGTTTATGCGTCGGGGCACAACAACAGATACTGGTTCTGTGTAGATTGGAGCACTGGCGAAACCAAGTACAAGGTAAGGGATCTCGCTCCATGTAACGTAATCTCAGCTGACGGAATGCTT
>JAVBNI010000155.1:0-4245 GCA_031551645.1 Bacteroidales bacterium
GGGACGCTGCGTTTTTTTATCCCAATCGTAGATATTGCCGAAAAGCAGGTAATCGGGATCGTTCCATCCGCCCGGACCGGAATAGTCCTTCAATTGTTCCTGGAAAAAACCGATACGGAACATGTTGGCATGCAGGTTCCGCGTGTCGCCGATATCGCCGGTTGTCCGCCACGACTGCCCGCCGATTTCCTTACCCCATTTCCAAACGTCGCCCATGCCGTATTGGCACATATTGAGGATGATGTCGCGGTCGGCTTCGCGGATTAGTTTTCCGATCATGCGGTAGGGTTTTTGAAATTCGTCCAAATCGTGCGCCTTGACTTCATTTTCGTACGAACACCAGTCGTATTTGAGGAAATCGAAACCCCAGCCGGCAAAGGTTTTGATGTCCTGGGCTTCGTGTCCGAACGAACCCGCATATCCTCCGCAAGTGGTGCGTCCGGGCGAAGAATAAAGTCCGGCTTTCAAACCCAGGTTATGGATGTACGCGGTAAGACGTTTCATGTCCGGGAAGTTCTTGTTGGTACGGATGGTTCCGTCAGGGTTCCTCACGGGGCCGCCAATGACGGGATCGTTGCTTCCGGCTTTTATTTCCCAGCCGTCGTCGATATTCACGTAGGCATAGCCGAAGTTTACCAAACCCTCGTCATACATGGCCTGTGCACTTTTTTCCATGATTTCCTGCGTTACGCCGGTGGCGTAGATATACCAACTGTTCCAGCCCATGTGTGGAGTCAGGGCAAGATCGCCGCCAATGACGATTTCGATGGTATCCCGGCAAGCGCCAACGTTATTGGTGGCGGTAACAGCAACAGGATATGTCCCGGCACGCGGGCACGAACCGGTGATGACGCCTCTTTCCTTATTGAGTACCAGGCCATCGGGCAAACCGGCGGCTTCGAATGTCATAGGCCGTGTACCCGAGGTGGCGATGATGAACAGGAACGGTTTGGCTGCCGATGCACCGACAATCTTTGCGCCGTTGATAGACGGAGCAGGCGATGGCGGAGGTGTGAGGATGTAACGTTCTTCCACCGCATCGTTTTTCATTGCCACAGGAGGCGTTTGTACGGCAAATTTTGCATCCGCCCAGTCAACGTGATCGTGGGAATTGCCGTCGGGTGTCGGGTCTACCACTAAGTGAAGGTCGGTAATACCTGTCAAATCCACATCAACCGGTTTTGCAGCATCACCGGCTTTCATCAAACCGCTGCTGAATGCGATCCCTTTATTGGTAAACACGTAAAATTCAACCGAAGCAGGCGAATCCGCACCGGCATTGTCGTCAACACCGACAAAAGCGGTAAACCGTCCTTTTGAGCCGTCGAGCCGGATGTAGCCTTCGCTGCCGGCATGTACGCCGATACCTTTCTCGAAAGCCCGGCCGCCTACCGAAAGCGGCTTACCTGTGACGGATTGGTTGACCTGTACTTCGCCCCAACCTGTGGTGAAGGTTTTTACGTCGAGGTCGTTGAGTTCGATGACCTGTAGAGGTGTGGAACAACCAATAAAGAGAAATACAGGAATGATGCTTATGTGATTCCAGGCTTTGGTGATGAATTTACCAGCTTTTAAGATGTGGGAAACGCTTTTTCCCGGGTATAGGTGAATAGACATGGTTTATGGTTTATTGATGGGTTTAATCACATTTTAAAATATCCGATTTCAAATTGTTCCGAGTCAGGGTTAATCACAATTGCATATATCTTTTGTTGTGTATCATCCACCACGAATGATAATACATCCCTGTCCAGATGGTGTTTTACAAGTTTCTTACCCTGATGATTCAATACAAATATCTGGTCGGAAAGGTATGTATCTGAACCGTATTCGGCATTGGTTCGCCCGGCATACAACAAGTAGGTTTTTGTATCCGACAAATCGCCCCAGATGATCCCGGATTTATTGTCGGCGCTCATTGCCGCACGTCCGTCGCTACCAGGCGAGTAATCCACCGGTTCAAAATAGGAGGAAAGCATTTTTAGCGGGTTATCAATTTCGAAAACTTCGTAATAAAATGCCAATGGTGAATGGTATAAAATAGTATTTCGCGAAGGGTTGAAATGCAAAATACCTTGATAGGCCGTATATTTCGAAATTCTTGGTTCCTTTATATGGTTATGCCGGTTGTCTTCGGGAAAATCAAAGATATAGTCCACACTATTTTTATCCAGATGGAATAATGCATATTTTGATGTGTGAAAATAGCCAACAGCCACCAGTGTATGATCATTGACATAATACAAAAAGTCAATATATTCACCTTCTTTTAGATTTGAATCCATATCGCTATATTTTATTATTTGATATGCCTTGAAGGACTTATTATCTAAAATATCCGATACTTTGAAAAGACTTACTTTACGGGCAGCACAATCAACTATTTGAAGGACATGATCTGATACCTTATCCAGAATTACAGGATACAGGAACTCGTCCGGCCCCTGTCCCTTACTACCACCCTTGAATAACAAGGTATTGTTTTTAGCATTGATGACGGAAAAATGAAACTCTTCGTAAGGATCCCAGGTAATAACAATGGAGTCGAAAACTTCAATAGCCAATGGCTTCAAAACAAGAGGTTCGTCCGTGATCAAGGGTGTATAGGACAATTCTTTTGTCTCCGGATACTGATAAGGGCTTGTGGTATTTGTATTGGAACATGCAACCACTCCCAACAAAATAGATGAAAATAAAATCTTGTTCATATTTTTAAAAGTATACTTTGATTTCATTGTCGAAGCTCATGACCATTTTGAGGACTATTGTGTTTGAGTTATCATTTTCTTATACAGTTCCCATATTTTAGGATTATTGGTAGGAGAACCGATTAATAGAACTTTATTGTTTTTATCAAGTAAAAAAGTTTGAAAAACAGATTCTCGAGGAAACTTATTCAGTTTATCAAATTCTTTTTTTTTGTCATAAACAACCGGATAATAAAAGTCATTTAAAATAAAATTGACCTCTATTTCCTTATAGTCTGAAGATTGCAAAATGAATAAAAATGAAATATCAATATTTTTCTTATTACAATCTTCAATTATCGATTTCCATTCCAAGGCATGAAAATTACAAGGCATACAATTTGCAGAATCTTGATAAACAAAAATCTTATAGGAATAATTTAATAAATCAGAACAAACTGTATCTCGTCCCAATATTTTCCATTCTATTTTTTGTGGAAATAATATTTCTTTTCCTATCCATTTTTTTATGATAGCTGTATTTTTATTTTCAGTATTACATCCACATAAAAAGAGAAACAACAACAAAACATTCCCCCAAAATATTTTACTATAATCCATAATCGGCTAAATTAAATTTTGCAATGTGGTAATCTGGCTCTAATTCAACAGTATATACAATATTAGAGTCAATATCCGACGCAACCCTTATTAGCGGCCTGGGCATATCTAAGATTTTGATTAATTTCCCATCATAACTTAATAAATAAATGGTTTTGGGTGCAGTGGATACTTCTCTCCCTTTTATTTCGCTTTGCTTCAAATCATTGCTTATACAAACGATGTAATCTTTACAAAAAGTCATGTGATCAATACCACTTGGATGATTTATCCCCCATTCTATCTGGCCGTTCCTGATGTCGTAATCTGGTTTTTTAATCTGGGTTTCCCATTTTAAAACAAAGGAATCGCCTTCACGTTTATAGGCCGCCACATAAGGGGTTCTCCCGGCAGCATATAGAAAAATACCTTTTGCAGGGTGATATAGAATTCCTCCCGGTAAAAATTCATTTACACCATTTTCTACCGGATTTTTTCCGAATGATGTAATAACCTTGAGATGATCCGTTAGCTTAAACGGCCCGGTACGTTCATCATAATAAAAATCAGAAGCGATAAATCTGTCATCATCTATTTTGATAAGAGTAGATGTTCCGGGAATAATACATTTTTTTAGAAATATCGGATTTTTTTTTGAATGGAGCAGACTATCAATATATATATCGGAATATTTATTCAGCCCAATATCATAAATCAATAACTGACTCTGATATAGATTACCTATATGAGGTTGAATACATTCATTGGGGCCTTTCCCAATTGTACCCAATGTTTTGATTTCGGTTCCATTTTGTCGATCATAAACAGTTATAAATCCATCTCTATTGAATGGGTTCATTAAAATAATATAGTTTTCATGAATAAGGATTTTCCCGGGAAGAGACGTATATAAACTATCAACGACAGAATCTGTCTGAATTTTAATGCGTTCTGTTTG
>JAVBNI010000088.1:0-36040 GCA_031551645.1 Bacteroidales bacterium
GATAACGATAACAGGCATTTTCTTCCGGAAATCGCTCATAAAAATATATAGAATTAACCCCCATAAATCGATCTCTTGTGCCCATGCTACAAAGGTAGCATCATTTTTTAATTAGTGCGCACTAAGCGCCTATACCGATTAATCTTTTTGATTCCAATTCCATTTCAACCTTCAACTTTTAATTTATTTTTTTGTCTTCAATTCCAAATCGATATTCAATGAATGGGCAATTGTTGTCGAAGATTCTCTGAGTAGTTTATTTCTGTCTTTCAATCCAATGCTACTATCCATTTTGTGAGAAAATTCATGTACTTCCAGTAGCTTGTCAATAGGTAAAAGAGCACAGCTGATGCAAAAAAAACTTTTCGTACGGCCGTCATCGTGATTTGATAGGAAGTCGTTCAGAATATTCATTCGTATTTTCTGATTTTTGATAAAAGCCTCAATCCCACTATTTCTGATGCCTTCAAGATTCGTATGCATCCTTTTATGTGTTACGAACGAATCATATCCGGCATTTGGGGAATTAAATCGTTTGCATGGATAATCCTTACATTCGGAACAAACTTCAAATACATATTTATTCACACAACAAGAGAGAATCCCGCATGGTGGATGTTTTTCTTTAAAATTCAATCCTCCACATCCTGGGCAAGCAGATTTTCCTTTTGTATGAAATCTCGGACAAAGCCCACAATCGATTCCACAACATCCTATTGTTTCATACTTCTTTAACTTATTAGTCATTTTTGTGCAGGTTATAATTTTGTGTCATGATTGATCGATTATCCTGAATTCAAACTTTAATATCTTTTGAACATTTTCACGAATGATGTCCTTGATTTTCTATCACAAAGTTAACCAATCTTCAATTAGCAAGCCATGCAAGCAATACTTTTTATTATTTAATTTCAGACAAATTGTTTTGAGAATGTTTTTTTGAACAAAACCATTGCATTATTCCATTTTTTATTTTATCTTGTGCCCATGATTATCTTAAAATCTTAACATTTTAGTATTGTTGAAATGCCTTTGTCTATGCGGATTTTATGATAATTGTTTGACATTTGATAGCAGATATTATTATTCATGAATCTTTATACAAGACATATTGTATTTCACCAACAGGAATGTAATCCGTACTGTATGAGATCGCTTCGCTTAGTTGACGATTCCTGCCCGTTGCAGGCGGGTTTGATTACAGCGCCTTAATAATCTATCAGGATAAAAACGTCGATTATATGCCGTAAGGTACTTGTAAGATTGTTCAGTAACAATATTGAACGGTACAAGATCCGGATAAACTGCCGGAAAAAGAACAAGAAGCCGGAGTTTTAGAAAAATACCCGACCAGTCAAAGCCCGATAGCCCCTGACGTCGGCTCCAAGTTAAAAATAGTATAAAAATACATCTCAATAAAAATAAAAAAATCAACCATTATGAAGAAGTTTTACATTACCTTAAGTCTTATTATCAGTTTCATTTTTTGTGCAGGACAACTCAACGCACAAGTATACATGGTAGTGAAAGGCGAAACCTCCACTCCCTATTACGACATTGAAACAGCCATCGAAAGCGCCGAAGCAGGTTCTACCGTATTTATCCCCAGCGGTGCGCACATTATCAAAAAATCAACGACAATTGCCGGTAACAGCAGGAGTAACACCATTCTGATCGAAAAACAACTGAACCTGATCGGTACAGGCAGTGAAAGCGGATTGAATAATTCCGTTATCCAGGGTAATATGGTTTTTACGGAACAGGCCAGCCGTTTGTTTATGTCCGGCATTACTGTGGAATCGGGCAGCGTATATTGGGATAATGCCAGCAACATGATGATGACCCGTTGCAGAACAGAAGATCAAATAAAACTTTCAGGAGCAGGAACGGGCAATATCATAGAAGAAAGTTACCTGAACGGCGGAATCGCCCAGACATCAAGGTTATATGGTGGTACCGGAACATCATCATCCGGATACATTGAGGTGATATTGCAGAAAAATAAGATAAGCGGAGGAATAACCTACTTGAAAACTGCTCAGATATTTCATAATGTAATATATTATCCACTTTCTACTTCGGGTGGTGGTTATTACAGTAATTTTTCAGGTTGTGATGGTTGTTCCATTTCCAACAATATTTTGATTAGTTATCAAAAAACTAAAGATCAGAACTCTCTGACTCTGGCTACTAACAGCGCCATTTCCTATAATGTCTGTGTGGGATATTTAACCCAAATTCCTGAAAATTCCAGTCATGGTTTCAATACAGAAGGGGTGGAGTATAGTGCCATTTTCCAAAATGCTGCCAATAACGATTTCCATTTAGCCGATAATTCTCCTGCCAAAGGCAAGGGAGCCGACGGCAGGGATCCGGGGCCTTTTGGCAGTTCGGTTCCTCCCAAGGGAAAACGCATACCTGCCAATCCGTCCTTTACTGACTTCATTACGGGAGGGACTGTCCGTAACGACGGACAATTATCGGTAAGCATCAAAGCCGAAGCACAAGAAAAATAGTGACGAGTGACAGGTGACGGGTAAACAAGCGGACAAGCCGGTAAGATTTTTCTGTTGTTTACGGTCTTACCATTAATTATTCGGCTATGAATTATAAATATACCATATGTGTGATGCTTGTGTTAGCATTTTGCTTGCACAAGCTATTCGGATCAGGACCACCGGTGCCACCCAAAGGGGATTCGGTGCTGATCAACAGTTATGAATACTGGTTTGACCGGGATTTTGATTCCCGCGTCATTCGAAATATTCCTGCCAGCGCTGCTTTCTCTCTGACATCGGCGGTCGACATTACATGCAGCGACGGCGTACATACGCTCAATTTCCGCGTAAAGGATACCAAAGAACAATGGAGCGTCGTGCAGACGCAGGCTTTCTATAAATATCCCGCCCAAGGCGGTGGCGGACAAGTATCGCTCATCAACTATTTCGAGTACTGGTTCGATAAGGATTTTGACGGACGGAAGAAGCTTCCGGCGACAGCCAGTGCACGATTTTCTTTGTCGTCGGTCGATGCAAGCTCATGCAGCGACGGTATCCACACGCTCAATTTCCGCGTAAGCGACGATGGAGGCCGCTGGAGTGCAGTACAGACGCAATCATTTTATAAATATTCCTCGCAGGGCGGGAACGAAGGCCGGGTGTCGCATATCCACTATTACGAATACTGGTTCGACCAGGATTTTGCCGGAAGGAAAACATACAATATAACTCCCGACCAGTATTTTTCTTTGGCTTCGGTTGATGCAAGCGCATGCAGCGAAGGCGTCCATATGCTCAATTTCCGGGTGAAGGACGATGCCGGACGGTGGAGCGCCGTGCAATCGCAGTCGTTTTATAAATACTCTTCGCACGAAGGCAATGAGGGCAGGGTATCGCCGATCAACCATTACGAATATTGGTTCGATCAGGGATTTGAACACCGGATTTCCCGGAACGTATCGGCCAATACTGCTTTTTCCTTGTCTATGGTCGCTGCAGACACATGCAGCGAAGGCGTACATACGCTCAATCTGCGCGTCAGGGATGAGTCCGGACGGTGGAGCGCCGTGCAAACACAATCGTTCTATAGATTGCCGTCAAAACAGGAAGGCGGCGGGGCCAGCAATTTGATTACGGCATACCGGTACTGGTTCGATCATAATTTCGATAACATGGTAACGGTGGAACTTCCCCAGCCAACGCCGTCGTACGAAGTTGTTTCGGTAGTAGTGCCGCCGGATATCGCCGACGATTATGAACATCATCTCCGTATGCAATTCCTGGACAATACGGGGCAATGGAGTGTAGTGGAGTCGAAACAGGTTACTATGGGGTTACCGCAGCCTTTACAACAAGTTGACTTCGAGGCGTTAGCCGCATTCTACGATGCCATGGGTGGAGCACAGTGGACCAGCACGTTAAAGAATTATTATAAGCCTTGGGAAACAAACAATACGCAATCGCCGGTATATACATGGTATGGTATATCTACCTACGCAGGACATGTTAGCGCCTTAACGCTTCCGAACAATAACCTTACCGGCACCCTCCCTGATATGGGTGCTTTTACCGGGTTATCCGCACTTAAACTGTCAGGTAACCGTATCCGGGCGCTGGCATTGGCATTGCCTGCTCATATTACCACCTTGGAGCTTGGCGGACAAATTATAGAAATGGGCGACCTTGCCCTTCCGCCATCAGCAAACCTGAGCCTGGAAATACCCAATATCTGCCTTTACAGCCATAGTGCGCGTGATTTTTCGGCAACTCCCCGGTTCGAAGTATTCATTGACGATCAATCCGTTGATACCGTCACTGTTTCGGGCGGACGTGCCGTGATTGACAAAGCGAAGCTGTCGTCAGCGGCCGGCAACAGCTCCATTACACTGCTGCAAATAACCGGCGATGCAAAAGATACACAATTGTCGTGGCGGGGGACTGACGCTTCGCTCAAGCAGCTTACCCTGACGGGAATTGTGGTCAATGACAAGGTGTACGACGGCAGCACAGAGGCGCAGATTGTTAAATCCGGAAAACTCATGGGTCTGGCATACGGGCATGATGTAACCGTGAACTATAGTGGCGTTATCGCTACTTTTGACAATGCCCGTACAGGTACTGACAAAGCCGTTACGGTGACGGGTATTAGTCTTTCCGGGCAGCATACGGCTCTTTATACTTTAGCGCAACCCAAAGGACTCACAGCCGCCATTACACCCAAAATACTTACAGTTTCCGGCATCACGGTCAAAAATAAAACCTACGACGGTACCATTGCTGCAGTTATTGACCAGGTGGGGAGACTCGAAGGAGTGGTGACGGGCAACAATGTGTCCATAGATATCAGTAAGGCCACGGCGGTATATAATGATGCAAAAGCAGGCGCCGGCAAGCAGGCTACCGTAACCGGACTTATCCTGGGCGGCGCCGATGCCGCCAATTATACCCTCAAGGCGCAAGGAGCGACCGGTAGCATAACGAAAGCCGAACTTACCCTTACTGGCCTGACCATACGCGATAAGGTATATGACGGCGCCACAACGGCTTATGTGGGGCAGGCGGGAATACTCAACGGGACAGTGCCGAGTGATAAGGTGTCGACAGGTCCTGTTACCGCAGCCTATAATACTCCTGGTGTTGGTGAGGCCAAGGCGGTAAATGTAACATACGTGTCCCTTACCGGGAACGATGCCGCTAATTATACCCTGAAAGAATGGCCGGCGTCACATACGGCAGCCATTACGCCAAAAGAAGTAACCGTTTACGAAATGACTGTCGCAGACAAGGTATACGACGGTACCACTACTGCAACCATCAATAGCGCCGGGACACTTTCGTGGAAGGCTGTGGGCGATGATGTAACGGTAGATGTCAGTCATGCCGGAGCCAGATTTACTGATGCTAATGCAGGATATGGTAAGCCGGTGACAATAACCGGAGTGGAACTTACGGGTACTGCTGTTGGCAATTACCGGTTGAAACAGCCAATCGGTATAACGGGAATCATTGCCCGCGCCCCGGTGACTATACTCA
Source organism: Bacteroidales bacterium (assembly GCA_031551645.1). Lineage (GTDB taxonomy): Bacteria > Bacteroidota > Bacteroidia > Bacteroidales > UBA4181 > JAIRLS01. The sequence continues at coordinate 5,532 of JAVBNI010000088.1, forward strand.
CAGTTCCTGTGGCAAGTTCCATCACAGAAGGACAAATGTTGCGCCGAAGCGAACTTGCAGGCGGCACAGCTTCGGTACCGGGAAGGTTCAAGTTTGAACTACCCGATTTGCAACCTTCCGTGGGAACCCTTGCACATACGGCATGGTTCATTCCCGATGATGGTAATTACGAAAGCGTATTGTTCAACGTGCAGGTGAATGTAATTCCCAAGCCATATACGATCTTTGCCAGGGCAGATAAGGATATTTACACTTCCGGCGAGACGGTAGCCATCACTGGTAAAGTGACCGCGTCAGGGGTACAAACTGTTACAAACATTACCGTAAATGTCAACATAGATATGGCCGGTTACCGACGTACGTTGCAAGCCAAAACCAATACATCGGGAGAGTTCTCCGCTACTTTCGTTCCACAGAACGATGAAGCGGGACATTATTCTATGGTGTGTAATGTCAGCAACGAACCAAATGATGAGGTGAATCACGAATTCGACATCATCGGCATCCGGTTGGCTACCACCGGGTATATTACCTGGGAGATGGAGCAGAACAAAAACAAAACGGGTAGTATCAGGATACAAAATCGTACCAGTAAACCACTCACTAATGTGACCGTCGAAGTGCTTTCGGGAACACCCAATGCACAAGTCACTTTTATGCCGGTAGCAAAATTGTCGGGAAACAGTTATGTGGATGTTAATTATACCGTTACCGGCTTATCGCCAAGCGCCGCTTCCGATTGGGAGGAAATCACCTTAAAAGCGACTTGTGCCGAAGGCGCCGGTGTGTCTTTCAAATCGTGGTTTTATTGCTATGAACCGAAAGCGGAACTCGAAGCTATTCCCGGGAATATTTCCCTGAATGCGGCTACCGGGAAATCCAAAACGGTGGATATCCTTCTTCGTAACAATGGCGCCGGCCCTACTGGAACGCTTTCGGTCATGTTACCCAACATACAGTGGATGTCGTTAGCAGGTACACGTACTTTGCCATCTATTGCATCCGGCGATACTGTGCAGTTTACATTGAATCTGGCTCCGGGAGCCAAGCTCCAAACCGGGCCATATTCCGGCAGTATTGTTGTCAATTGCGAAAACGGCAAGTCGGTCAGTATACCGTTTGATATCAAGGTCGTTTCGGAAAATACCGGACGCTTGTCGGTAGATGTAACGGATGAATATTCCTACAACACGGCATCCAAACCACATTTGGCCAATGCCAAAGTAATGGTGGCCGATCCCTATTCGGGAGCTACGGTGGTTGAAGGGCTTACCGGGCAGGACGGTTTGTTCGTAACAGACCCCTTGCCGGAAGGTCAATACATCCTTACCGTAACGGCTGACAAGCATGACAGTTACCGATCAACCGTAATCGTGGAAGCAAGTGAAAACAATTACCAGGAAGTATTCGTCAGTTTCAACGCAATTAGCTACGAATGGCTCGTCATACCCACCGAAATAGAAGACAAGTACGATATAGAACTGATCACCAAATTTGAAACGAATGTGCCGAAGCCTGTACTTGTGATTGAAGTGCCAGACATGGTGCCCGAGTTAGTCGATTGCGAGCCTTATTCATTTATGGTGAAGGTCACCAATAAGGGATTGATTGCGGCAAAAGACGTAACCTTAAATTTACCTGAAGATCCGCAATATAGGTTTACCTGTGCAATCGGAAAATTTGATTTGCCAGCCAACCAGACCGTCGAAGTACCGGTAGTGATGGAATGTAATCAAAGTCAACTTTTTAGTAGTTTAAGTAGTTTAAGTTGTCTGCCTTGTGGGGCTCTGGTTCTCGCTATGGCATGGTATGAATGTGGAGAACAACCCCGATATCTTAGCTCAAGCCCTGCGTTTTTTCAGTATGTGGGTAAAGTATGCGAGGCTTGTGATATTCGGCCGAGTGGGATTATAGGTCGCATTGAAAAGCTTATATTTGATGCTACTTACGATTTTATTTTCAACACTCTGGGAAGCATATCATATCCGTGTTGGGGTTGTACTAGTTCAGGTATACCCGGATATTGGTTTATAGCACCAACGCGCAACTTATATATCAATGGTTGCTTTCCGAATATGAGAAAAGCAAACAACTTTTCCGTAAAATCCGACTATGGAGACAATGCCGTTTGTGCCTCTGTAACACTCCAAATCGATCAGAAATTGGTGATGACCCGCGAAGCTTTCCGTGGTACGCTTTCTCTCTTCAACGGACATGAAAGCGAGGCGATGAAGGATGTAAACCTCCAATTAACCGTTAAGGATACCGACGGTAATGATTGCAGCGATCTCTTCCAGATTGTTTCTCCTGAGAATGCCGGAAGTCTGAAAGAACTTACAGCTGTGGATGGGACAGGCACACTTGCCGCTAATACCACAGGAGTTGTTACAATATTGTTTATCCCGGAAAAAGGTGCTGCGCCGGAAACAGCGAAAACATACCGGTTTGGAGGCAAGCTGTCTTACTTTGACCCGTTCAACAGCGAAGCAACCACGGTTAATCTTTTGCCTGTGGAATTGGAAGTACACCCGAGTCCCGACCTGCATATCCATTATTTCATGCAACGCGATGTCTTTGGGGATGATCCGCTTACCGATGAAATTGAGCCGGTCATTCCGGCCGAGCTGGCTGTTTTGATCGACAATCAGGGATATGGCGAGGCAAAAAAGGTGATGATAGAATCGGCACAACCGGCCATCATCGAAAATGAAAAAGGATTGTTGATAGACTTCAAATTGATTAGTTCCAACTTTAACGGACAGGTACAGCAGATGGGCCTGACCAATATTAATTTCGGTAATATTGCGCCTCGCAGTCAAGCATTGGGGCAATGGTGGCTCACAAGTACCCTGATGGGGCACTTCACCTCATTCGAAACCCGCATAAGCCACCTGAACAGTTATGGCAACCCGGATTTAAGCCTGATTGGCGAACTGAAAATGCATGAATTGATCCGTAGCGTTAAAGGTTATAGCGTCCCTTACAGTGGGGTTATCGGGTTCTTGGTGAATGACATTCCCGATGCCAAAGATACTCCGGATGCCATTTGGTTTGCCGACGGTACGCATACGATGGTGCAGCCGGCTGTGAATGCTACAGTTGACGGTATTTTGAATAACAACAATAAATCTGTGAATCTGACAGTAGAAGTCAGTTCTTCCGGATGGAGCTATACCAAAACGGATGATCCCGGAAAGGGGAAATATCGTTTGGTAAGCGTTACCCGCGAAGACGGACAGGTCATTCCGTTAACCAATGTATGGCAAACCCATTGTACCATGCCCGACCAGAAGATACCGGTGTATGAAAATAAATTACACGTTGTAGATACCTTTGCAATGGCTTCGTTAGTCAAGTATACCCTGGTATACGAGGAAGTGCCGCAATCGGAATTGCATATACTGTCCATCAATGGTATTCCCTCCGGATCGGTTACGCAGCCTTTGGATAAAGTAGAGGTCGTGTTCAACAAGCCGGTAAAGGCCGGTTCATTCGACTGGCAGGATCTTGACTTGTATCTGCCGGGAAGCGATAATTTGGTGACTTCCGCGGTAACAGTTATTCAAGAAGATGACGTTACCTGGGAAATTGACCTGTCGGAAGTCACGTTGCAGTCGGGACAGTATACGTTAACGGTTAATACGGAGGGCATTTCCGATACGGATGGCCAGCCGGGACAACGTCCCGCGCAAGTGTCGTGGGTGCAAATCCTGTCTCAAAATGTGATAACGATACAACAATCCATCTGTGAAGGCGAAGTTTATGTTTTCCATGGCCAGACGCTTGATAAGCCTGGCAGTTATTATCATGTCGAATACGAAACCGTTGTTGAAAACATCACCCGGCTCGACTTGACGGTACATCCGCTTCCCACAGTGTCGCTCGGCGATGACCTTACGGTACAAGGCTTGTCAGTTGAACTGGATGCCGGCGAAGGTTATGCTTCGTATTTGTGGAGTACAGGAGAATCCGGCCGGAAAATCACAATAACCGGAATGAACGGAGAATCCGTATCTATATCCGTTACCGTAACCAACGGGCATGGCTGCCAGGCGACCGATGATGTGACACTTACCTTACAAGCACGGATGTTTACTGTTACTTTCGATACCCAAGGCGGTAACTCCATTGACGCAATTCAGGTACAGGAAGGAGAAAAAGTTGGTAACCCGGTTGACCCTGTCAAAGACGGTTGTACTTTTGATGGTTGGTATCGGGAAGCGACATGCAAAAATGCATGGAATTTTGATACGGATATAGTGAATAGTGATATAACTTTATATGCCAAGTGGGAAAGGGAGATCGTTGATAATGTTGATTTTGAAGAGGCATTGAAAGCCTTGGTTTATCCAAATCCGGTGCAAAGCGGAAAAGATTTATATATCCGGTTGGAGTCAGGTATCAATAATTCGTCGTTAATCGAAATATATGATGTCGCCGGAAAATTAATTTCCAAATCAATGGAAAGCGATCATCCAATTCATCTGAAGGTACCCGTTGAGCAAGGTATTTATTATTTACGTATCACCAACGGAAACCGTACCGTTACATATAAGTTAATTGTAGAATAAATCTCAAAAAGAATAAGTAAAGTTACAAAGTGAAGTTCTGATGCTTTAAAGTCTCCTGACGCTAATTGAAAACCCGTCTACTGTTTTTTGGTAGACGGGTTTTTGTGTTATAATTTGATATTTTCATAAATTAAAGGACAATTTAATACTTCTATTAATGGCTTTATTAAGCGGGTTTGTTTTTCTTTGACATAAAATGATTGTTGAAGGTCTGGCTTACATAACCTCAAATCAATCAAGAAATGATCCTGGGATATTCAATGACAATTATTATAATTTATTAAAAACCAAAAACATGAATAGAAAAATAATTATTTTGGCAGTTCTTGCTTTCGGGTTGGTATCCGTCCAAGCCCAGACTAAACATTCAAAAACGACTAATTATCCGTCTTATAAAGGCCTTATCATGGCCGGTTATCAGGGATGGTTTCGTGCTCCGACAGATGGAAGCATGATGTTTCCCGACCAGTCTAAGTTCCGGTACGACATGTGGCCGGATGTCAGCGAATATGAAAAAACTTACCCTACCGGTTTTAAATTGGCCGACGGGTCAACAGCACGTTTTTTTAGTTCAACCGATAAAAGTACTGTCGATCTGCATTTCAAATGGATGAAGGATTATGGTTTGGATGGTGTGTTCATGCAGCGTTTTTTTGGAACTACCCGTACCGAAGAATCGCGTAAAAATTCTTCAATAGTTTTGGATCATGCCATAAAAGCAGCAGCGGTCAACAACCGGGCGATTGCTGTGATGTATGATTTGTCAGGCTTGAAACGTTCCGGCGAAGATTGTTCGTCGATCATGGAAGACTGGAAATACTTGGTCGACCAACTCAAGGTGACCAATCAGACAGGAACGAAAACTTATCTCCACCATAATGGCAAACCGGTAGTAGCAATCTGGGGAATCGGTTTCCCTGATCGTCCGTACGATATCCGGAACATTGGCCTTGATCGGCTGATCGATTTTCTGAAAAACGACCCGAAATACGGAGGATGCAGCGTTATGTTGGGTGTACCTACATTTTGGCGTGACCTGAACTCAGATTGTATTCATGACCCCTACTTGCACGATATTATCCGGAAGGCCGATATCGTCATGCCGTGGATGGTACAACGTTTTACTCCTTTGATCCATAACGATATGGATCGTTACCGCGATGTGATTATCAATGATATCAAATGGTGTCGCGAGGCAGGAATTGATTATGCTCCTTGTGTTTGTCCCGGATTTAGTTGGCACAACCTCAGCCGTTTCGAATTTCCCGACGATGTGAAACCGGCAGGTTCTATTCCACGCCAAGGTGGGCGTTTTTATTGGCAACAAATGTCGACCGCTATGCTGGCTGGCGCCGAAATGATTTATGTGGCGATGTTCGACGAAGTAAACGAAGGTACGGCTATTTTTAAATGCTCGGATAATCCGCCGGTGAGCGATATTGCCCAATTTGTCGGCATGGACGGGAAACCAAGCGACTGGTATTTGTGGTTGACTGGCGAAGCTGCCAAAATGCTCCGTAAAGAAAAGCCATTAACTCTGAAATTACCTGAAAGACAATAATCGAAATATTTAAGGATTATTATCTTTTGCCATTGCGAGGAGCGCAATATTAGCCGTCTATGAACAGCGGGCAACATGGCGTTCATCCCCATTAAGAGGGTTTTGCTCGGAGGCTTCGTTGCTTTTCCTCGCAATGATGTTTATTTTCAACTTTTTATGTGTGTTTGTCTTTTAAGTACCATGTAAGATACAATCGACGTTTTTGATATTTGTTTAAGCTTGATTCATTGTGCTTTGTGCCATTTATCATTAACCATTTATCATTGATCATTACTTATTTGTTTGGCTCATGAAGATGCATCTACATTTTATCCTGTTTGTATGGCTGCAAATTTTGACTGTTCATATGTTTGGACAAAATGCCGGTGTATTCAATATCAAAAATTTTGGCGCCAAAGGTGATAACAAAACATTGAATACTGCGGCTTTCAAAAAAGCAATCGATGCATGTTCGGCGGCGGACGGGGGTACTGTTGTCGTTCCTCCCGGGACATACCTTTCTGGTACGATACAATTGAAAAGTAACATTACTTTACTGCTGGAAAAGGGATCGGTTATTAGAGGGGTTTCAAATCCGGACGAATATACATCCTATGTTCCCGTAAAAGATATGTCAAAATATCACAGTGCAGGATATACCCGTTGGAATCGCGCTTTATTGTTGGGAGTTAATGTTGAAAATGTGACCATTACCGGAATGGGTATAATTGACGGTAACCATGTGTTTGATCCGCAGGGAGAAGAACGGATGAGAGGCCCTCATGCAATACTTTTTGCTGAATCACGTAATCTTTCCTTCAGCGGATTTACTGTTGAGTGCGCAGCCAATTATGGATTGATGGGGTATGAGTTGGAAAATACTGTTTTTCAGAATCTGGCATTTAATCAAGGATGGGATGGAATTCATATCCGTGGAGGGAAACACATCATTATCCGTAACTCAGAATTTCATACGGGCGATGACGCTATTGCCGGCGGATACTGGGAGAATGTGGTGATTACGGATTGTGATATTAATTCCTCGTGCAACGGCATCCGCATGATTATGCCGTCCGTTGGGCTTACCATTAGCCATTGCCGGATATTTGGTCCGGGAAAATTCTATCATCGCACCTCGAAGGAAAAACAACGAACCAATACTTTATCGGCAATTATCCTGCAACCCGGCGGATGGGGTAAAACACCAGGAAAGGTGGACGGGATACACATACATGACATTAACATTGATCAGGTGGACAATCCGTTGATGATAAACCTCTATGAAGAAAACCCTGCCGGGGAAATAATTATTGAAAGGATAAATGCTACCAACATCAATGCATTTGCTGCATCGATAGAAAGTTGGAAAGGAAGCGGATACGATAAAGTAATCCTTCGGGACATATCTTTTGAATATAAAGGTCATCCGGCCGGTACCGATATCGAACTGGCTCCGCCGCCTCATGCAGACGCTCGTAATCTGCCGTATTGGGGATTTTTTGTCCGTAATGTAAAAGCTATTCATTTTGAGAATGTTGAATTAAAAGTTTCCGGAACCGACAATCGTCCGGCCATAGGGCTTGATAATACGGAGACAATCATTATGAGGCACGTGAAGTATCCCGAACAACCCGGAGTACAATCAGTCGTTTTGAAAAATTGTGGAACGATGACAATTGATCCGGTATAATTATGATGAATTATGTAGCTTATTTTGAACAAAATAAAAATAAAGAAAGTTATAAGATAGAGTAATTGCTTACAGGTCCTTTTGTGTAATTTAATTTTGTTGTATCAATTGAAGGTCAACCCATTTGTTTAACTATAAAATCTATAAGTATGAATTTTAACCGTTTTATTTCAATCGTTTTTTTGGCCGGTTTTGTTTCTTTTTTTTCATGTAACCAGCAGTCCGGGACCACTCCGGGGAAATCCATGGGAAAATCACCGGTGGATTATGTTAATCCATATATAGGCAATATCAGCCATATGCTTGTAGCCACCTCGCCAGTGGTACATCTGCCAAACAGTATGGTTCGCATGTCTCCGTCACGTAGCGACTATACTGGTGATATACTGGCTGGTCTGCCTCTTGCACAACGCCGCATGGGGTCATTTGCACTTTGCCCGATGACGGATAAAACCATGCAAATGCAGGTCAAGCCGGCTTACTATTACGATTTGGAGAAGGTCACTCCATACCGGTATTTCGTATTCCTGACCGATGTCGATGTCCAGGTGGATTTTGCTCCATCCCATCAATCAGCCTTGTATAAGCTCAATTACGGACAGGATGGGGATAAATATCTTGCCCTGAAAATCAATTCGGGTGAGCTTAAGGAAGAGAACGGGGCGATCAGCGGGTATGAGACTATTGCCAATGGCATTAAAGTATATGTTTATATGGACTTTAGCCAGAAACCCGAAAACGTGGAAATTTCGGAAAAATCAGCGCTGATGACATTCAATAAATCTGTCGGTTCTGTTACGGCTCGCTACGGAATTTCTTTCATTGACGCTGCACAGGCCCAGAAAAATATACAACGCGAAATCAAGGATTTTGATGTTGATAAACTGGCTGCCACCGGACGCGAGGTTTGGAACGAAGCTTTGGGAAAAATCCAGATTGAAGGTGGAACGGAAAATGAAAAAACGGTGTTCTACACTTCACTTTACCGCACATATATACGCATGATCAAATTGTCGGAAGATGACCGTTATTTCAGCGCTTTTGACAAACAAGTGCACAACGACGACGGTAGTGCGTTTTATACCGACGATGGTATTTGGGATACCTACTTGGCGGCACATCCTCTGGGAGTGTTGATTAATCCGAAAGTCGAAGCGGATAAAGTCAATTCATACATCCGTATGTACGAACAATCGGGATGGATACCTACTTTCCCGGGCACCACGGGCGACAATCATGTCATGAACGGTAATCATGCCGTAGCCATCATATGGGATGCGTATATTAAAGGATTGCGAGGTTTTAACCTTGAAACGGCGTTCGAAGGTTGCAAGAAAAGTATTATGGAAGAAACGATGATTCCCTGGCGTAAAGCCCCGTTGACCGAACTTGACCTGTTTTTCCAGAAAAACGGTTATTTCCCGGCATTACATCCCGGTGAACCAGAAACCTGTCCGGTAGTAAATCCTGGCGAGATGCGCCAAACAGTGGCTGTGACCCAGGCGGCCAGTTTCGACGACTGGTGTTTGGCACAGATAGCAAAGGAATTGGGAAAAACCGATGATTATGCTTTTTTTAGCAAACGTTCATACAATTATCGTAACCTATTCAATCCCGCCACAGGTTTCTTCCATCCTAAAGACAAAAACGGTAAATTTATCGAGCCGTTCGATTATATCTTTTCCGGAGGACAGGGAGCACGTGATTATTATGATGAAAACAATGGCTGGACTTACCGGTGGGGTGTACAGCACAATATTGCCGATTTGATCAGCCTGATGGGCGGCACCGAAAAATTTATTGCAGGCCTCGACGAAATGTTTATAACACCACTGGGAACAAGTAGATGGGTATTTTATCGTCAGCTACCCGATCAAACCGGTAATGTGGGACAATTCTCCATGGCCAACGAACCCAGTTTTCACATTCCTTACCTGTACAACTATGTCGGTCAGCCTTGGAAGACACAAAAACGTGTCCGTACCTTGCTCAAACAATGGTATCGTAATGATCTGATGGGTGTTCCCGGCGACGAAGACGGCGGTGGTATGTCGGCATTTGTGGTATTTTCTGCAATGGGTTTTTATCCGGTTACACCCGGAATTCCTGCATACAATATTGGCAGTCCCTTGTTCTCCCGGATCAAAGTGGATGTCGGCGAAGGCAAATATTTTGAAATAGAAGCAGTCAACTGTTCGGAGGACAACAAGTATATCCAATCGGCCACGCTTGATGGTAAAGAATGGAACAAACCATGGTTTACGCATGACATTGCCAAGAACGGTGGTAAATTAGTCCTGGTTATGGGCAACAAAGCCAACAAGAGTTGGGGGCTTGGTGGAGTGCCACCCTCAGCAGAACAGTCATCAAATTAAGGTTAATCTTTGTGTTTGATAAAGAAATCTTTATAAATACACTGTCGCTTTACGTATTTCTATTTGATAATTAAATGTTGTTGCTCCCTGTCAGCGTCTTTATAGTCTGGCAGGGAACAGTGATACAATGATTTGACAGAGTTTTACATAGACAATATGAATTGATAATTATGATCGCTCCATCCGTTTGGGCGGTTGGTTTTGTTTTATGATTTTCTTATCGTCAAAATTCTGGGGAAGGCCACAACGGGTTATTCCAAGCCTATAGAATGTTTTTATAATTTTAATACCTATTGATCATGAAAAAATTGTTTTTTAGTATTGCATGGATGCTATGTGCAGTTTACTTATTTGCACAGCCATCGCAAACGCTTTATACTGTTGTGGTTGAACCCAACAAGGCTGATTGGACTTATAAAGTAGGCGAGGAGGCCGAATTTGAAATTTATGTTACTCGCAACAGGGTTCCACTCAACAACATTTCTGTTACTTGCGAGTATGGGCAGGAAACCATGCCCGCAGTTAAAAAGCTGACCTTAGAAATCAAAAACTCGAAAACAAAATTTAAAGTACCGGGCATGAAAGTTCCCGGTTTCCAAACGGTTCGTGCAAGTTTTGTTATTGATGGGAAAACCTATTCCAGTTATGCTAATATTGGCTATGAACCTGAAAAAATCCAGCCGACACAGGTAATGCCCGGTGATTTTCTTGAATTTTGGGATAAAGCCAAGGCCGATGCTGCAAAAATTCCGTTGGAACCCATGATGACACTGCAACCCGACTTATGCACGCCCACTTTGGATGTTTACCATATACGATTCCAGAATAATGCCCGGGGAAGTTATATATATGGAATGCTCTGTATTCCGAAAAAACCGGGTAAATATCCTGCTGTTTTGCAGGTTCCGGGGGCGGGACTTCATTCCTTTTCCGGATACAAAACTCTGGCCGACCGGGGTGTGATCACTTTGGAAATAGGCATCCACGGAATTCCTGTAAATTTACCACAGCATGTATATTCCAATCTTGCAGCTGCAGCGTTGAACGGATACGCATTGTATAATATCGACAACAAGGATAAATACTATTTCAAAAGAGTATTTGTCGGTTGTCAGCGAGCCATAGATTTTATCTACACCCTCGATGCGTTCGATAAGCAAAACGTTGCTGTTATGGGAGGAAGCCAGGGTGGTGCGTTGTCTGTTGTGACGGCGGCGCTCGATCCCCGCATCAAATGTTTTGCTTCGCGCCATCCCGGTTCGTGCGACCTGACCGGTTTTATGAATGGTCGTCCGGGCGGATGGCCCGGTTTAAGGGATAACCCAAATATCAAATTACAGCTTGAAACATCCAAATATTACGATGTCGTTAATTTTGCCAGGACATTGAAAACTCCCGGTTATTTTACTTGGGGATACAACGATAATGCCTGCCCGCCTACGACGATGTTTTCGGCTTATAACGCAATCAATACCGAAAAAACATTAAAGGTATACATCGAAACAGCCCATTGGCATTTTCCGGAACAAAACGCAGAATTTGAAAATTGGGTGTTGAAAAAATTAGGCGTTGAATGATAGACAACGGATTATGCATCATGTTTTGTATTCTGTAAGAAATTAAACCTAATCTAAATAACGTTCAAAATGAAACGATCAAATCTTATTTGTGTATTATTGGGCTTGCTCCTGCTTGTGGGTTGTAATAATGTTCAGCAAAGCAGTGAGAAGAAATCTCTGGTTGATTATGTGAATCCTAATATCGGCGGCATAGGCCATCTGCTGGTCGCCACCGATCCTGTTGTTCGGTTACCCCAGGGAGGCATTCAGTTAGCATCGAATCCATGGCCGGAAATTTATGATAGGTATTTGGCCGATAAAGTATTTAGTTTTGCTCTTAGAGACGTTGTAAGGTACGGAACAACAACAATCCCTTCGTGGATTATGGCTACTACAGGAAAAGTTGAAGTTGTCCCGTCGAAGATGGCGTCCAACTATGATCATGATTTCGAAACGGTAACTCCGTATTATTCCAAACTTCTGTTGGAAGATTATGGCGTAAATGTGGAATATACGGTTACCGAACAGGTTTCCTACTATCGGTTTACCTTTCCTGAAAGTTCAGATTCACACATTTTATTGGGTAGTAATGCAAAATTCAGCATTCTGGATGATACTACGGTGGAAGGAGAAGAGGCAGTTGGAAAACGTACTTATTATTTTTATGCGAAATTCAACAAACCATTTAAGTCATTCGGGTCATGGAAAAACGAAGATATATTTCCCCAATCTAAAACTGCAAACGGTGACAATGTTGGCGTTCTCGTCACTAGTACAGCAGCTTCGGATGCACTACCTTATGCGCAAACCAGGTGGAGTAATAATGTCGGCGCTTTCGCTAATTATGTAACGACGAAAGACGAACAAATAGAGGTGAAAATCGGCGTTTCCGGTGAAAGCATGGAGGATGCACGGCAAAACCTGGAAAAGGAAATTTCGGGATGGAACTTTGAAACCATAAAAAATAATGCCAAGGAAACATGGAATAAATCCCTGGCGTTGTTTGAAGTTGAAGGAGGAACTGATGCCCAGCGCAAAATATTTTATACCGGCATTTACTTTTCGATAGGTGGTGAACGTCTTCTGAACAGAATGATTCTCAGGGAAAAAGAATTAATCGAAAGAGCGCAAAAATATGCCGCTTTATCAAAAAGCGACCTGTATCCACCAACCTCTTCCCAAGGTGGTATGTTCCAACATAATAATATTGTTTTTAATACGGCGTATTATCTGAGAGGAGGACGCGATTTCGATATTGAAAAGGCCTATGAAAACATGAAGATAGAATTCATGGAATCTACAAAATTGCCATGGAGAAAAGGGCCTGCCACCGTACTCGATAAATTTTATCTCGAAAATGGCTTTTTTCCTGCATTACCTCTGAATACAAAAGAGTGGGTGCCCGAAGTGCATCCTCATGAAAGACGGCAAAGCGTTACCGTCACTTTGCAGGCTGCATACGAGAGTTGGTGTATTGCGCAAATAGCGAAGGCTTTGGGTAAGACTGATGATTACAATTATTTTATAAAACACGCCCATGATTATCAAAATGTCTTCAATACCCGAACTAATTTTGTGTCGCCGAAAACCGAAGATGGGAAATGGATTGTTCCGTTTAATCCAGTCTTATCTGGCGGACAGGGAGGAAGGGATTATTTTGCTGAACTGAACAGTTGGATATACACCTGGTATGTTTCACACGATATTCAGGGTCTTATAAATCTTATGGGAGGCAGAGATAATTTTACGAATAAGCTGGATTCTCTTTTTGTAGAACAATACCAAACATCAAAATATCATTTTTTGAGTCAATTCCCTGACCAGACAGGTTTAATTGGAAATTATGCCCATGGAAATGAATTTACACGACAGATACCTTACTTGTATAATTATTCGGGTGCTCCCTGGAAAACCCAAAAACGCGTAAGGGAGATCATGGATGTATGGTATGGCACGGGTCCGTTGGGGATATGCGGGGACGAAGACACAGGGCTCATGTCGCATTGGTATATATGCAGTGCGATGGGTATCTATTCCGACCCAATGATTCCCAACTATCCCATATGGCTGATCGGAAGCCCCATCTTTAAGAAATCGACGATTACCTTAGATGGCAATAAAACCTTTGTGATCGAAGCAAATAATGTATCGGCGCAAAACAAATACGTTCAATCGGCTTTCTTGAACGGCGAACCTCTCAACAAACCTTGGTTTGAACATTCGGTTCTTGCTAAAGGCGGAACGCTTATACTGAACATGGGCCCCAGACCTAACAAACAATGGGGTAGTTCGCCGGATGCAGCGCCTCCATCAATGTCTAATCCAAAATAATCTTATTTAGTCTCAGGTATAGTCTTAACTGTACCTGAGGCTAAATAAATAGAAATTTTATATAATCATGAAAAACAGAAATTTAAGACATATCGCCCTTTTAGTAATTGCAGTTGTAATGGCACTGAATTTTACTTCAAAGGAAAATTATTTGTCGGATGTTTCTCTATCCAATGAGGAAGCATTGACGATAGAAGAAATTGCAGAGGCTGATTCTGTTCAAAAGATAAGTCAAGAAAAGAAAAGTGCGTCCCATCATTTTTATCCGTACCTTGTCAACAAACTCAGTCCAAATCTGTATGTATTCGTTGAGCGTCAGGAACCATTATTCGAAGAGTGGGGGCGCACATTCTACGTCAATTCCATGCAGTTAGTTATCGGTGAAAAACGCGCTGTTCTCATCGACACCGGAAACGCATACGGAGATCTGTTACCTCTGATTCGTGACTATACCGACTTGCCCGTCGACTTACTGATTACTCACAGCAGTTATGACCACTGGCGCGGGGCTTATCAGTTTGAGGGAAAACACAACATTTACATGCATGAAGCGGATTACAAACAGATTCAGCCGCGGATGAAAAATTTAGGACTGAATTTCACCGCAAAACCACTCAATGACGGAGACATATTCGATTTGGGCGGTATTGTGCTGGAAGCAATTCTTGTGCCCGGTCACACGCAAGGTTCTATCGTATTCTTAGATAAAAAACACAACTACGTATACAGCGGCGATGCTGTCAATTTATTGCCATGGGTTTTCTCAAGCAGCATTCCATTATCCACATATCGTGACACCCTTAAACGTTTGCGAGATAAGACTCCAAGCCAACCGGCCATTTTATGCGGTCATGCGTGGGATCCTCATCCTTATCAGATTTTGTTAGACTCCATCATCGCATGCGAAGAAGTCATCGCATCCGGCGGCGCAGGTGATCCCCAGTATCGAGCGCCTTGGGAACCAAACGGTCGTGTCTTTCCAAATGCTTATATGCACCAAGTGGGCCGCGTTCGTCTGTGCTATAACAAAACACACCTTATTAAATAGACCTTTATGAAAAAATCACATTTTATTTATATATTAATGAGCATGCTCCTGCTCGTTAGTTGTGAAGTTCAACAAGGCGGGGAGAAATCCTTAGTTGACTATGTGGATCCCAATATTGGCGGCATCGGTCAAATTGGGCATGGATTGACCTCTACCTCTCCTACAGTGTCCATGCCTTATGGTATGATGCGCATTTCGCCAATAACTACGCCTGGGATCAATGACAAGTATCTGGCAGATAAAATTTACGGATTCCCCGCCGGAAGCCTGTCGTTAATGCCAATGAGGTACTGTGTTAAATTCCAAATTTATTTTCAACTATTTTTCTTTTTCTTACCTTTGTTCTGCCGAAGGAAGGCTTCATGCGATTCTTTGCACCGAAGTCTATCTTGTATTGCGGGGACTTTGTTTCCCCGCAATTTTTATGTTTGCCTTTCAGGCAAAGCCGAAGGAAGGGCTTATGCTCATCATTCCCCGAAGTTTCAGGTTTTCGCCTCGAACATTTCCTGCTTCTTCCACAAGGTGTATATCAGTCCCAGCAACTTGCGCTGAACAGCCGTTGCCGCTACCATTTTCACTCCTTTTCTACCTACCAGACGTTCATAGTATTCGTGTGTTTGGGGATGACGTTGTATTTTTGTTAAGGCAGGCATATACAAAGATTTACGGATAAACCGGTTGCCCTGTTTACTTATTTTGCTCTTTCCTTTCCATTTGCCTGATTCTGCTATTTTTACGTCCAGACCGGCATAGCTCGTCAACTGCTTGAGGTTATTAATTGCAGCAAATCCGTTGGTCTCGGCCACTACAGTAATGGCGGTCAGGAAACCTACACCCTTGATGCTTTCTACGAAGGCGAGTCGTTGCTTCAGTGCTTCATCCGAATCAACAAGCTGGTGGATTTCTTTCTCAATTTCCTTGATTTCTGTTTCAAAGAAAGCGATTTGTTTTTTTGACCGCATGACCGATGCTTCCAACGGTTTTCCTTGATGGCTATAGGCGTGTAACCGGCTCAAGGATGCAGTCCGGTCACACACAATGGCATCGCGCTCACGGATGAGTTGTTTCAATATCCTGAAGTTTGTACTCAGCGGTTGCCAAAGTTGAAGGCTCCTTTCTAATCCCATTTGCCCCAAAACCTGCGCATCGATCTTGTCTGTCTTGGATTTTAAGCCTAAGCTCTGATGGTACTTTTTGGCCATGTTGGGCAATACCACATGAACCCGATTGCCTTCTTCCAGCAGATAGTACGCCAGATTCTCGTAGTAAACTCCGGTAGCTTCCATCGTAAAGGAAGCGTCAACTTCCTTTACTGATTTTTTAGAAGACCACTCGATGAATTCTTTCGTCCCTTTCACATCATTGGTAAAATTCCTTGAGCCTTTCAACACAATGCTACCATCTGAATATTTTACGCTAAAGACTGCATGGAAACTGTCTTTCGCCACATCAATACCAACATTCTGCTTGATTAATTCTTTGTTCATAATGTCTACTGTTTATTTTACGGAATCTTCCACCCTGTCTTTTCTCGTTGTTTTTATTCGGGATCATGAAATATGACTCATGTCTCTAAGTACTTTGTTCAAACTTGATGGAAAACAAAGGATAGTGGCTATATCTCATGGACGATATCACTTAGAGTGTATCTAGCGGGAAATGCTCAACTATCCTTTTCCGATATTTATACGAAAATACAACATTCATATAAAATCGAACTATTACTATCAGGTGTCAAAGATACGAGCGGGAAAGCTGATTCAGTACCTGACAATTATGCTTCCATGTATGACCATGACCTTGAAACAGCTACTCCGTATTACTATTCGACGCTTTTGGAGAAATATGACATACAGGTAGAATATACGGTAAGTGCGCATGTCGCTTATTACCGGCTCACATTCCCGAAAAATGCGCCTGCTCATATCCTGTTTAACGTGCCCCAGAGTGCACAAATCGATCCGGGTAACAATGCGGTACTGAGCGGAGGCGGCAGAGGCGGCAGGGGAAGAGGCGGTTATTTCTATGCCGAATTTTTAAAACCTGTTTCTTCATTCAAGATTGTAGCAGGAGCAAGCGCAAGTAACCAGAGAACCATGGCTGGCGGAAGCAACCAGAGGATAATGGCAGACTTTTCCCCTGATCAGAACGGACAGGTAGAAATACGCGTCGGTTTGTCAGGGATTAGTTTAGAGCAAGCGCAGCAGAATTTGCAACACGAAATCCCTGAATGGAATTTTGATAAAACGAAAAACGAAGGACGTAAAATCTGGAACGATGCGCTAAGTTATATAAAAGTAAAGGGAGGGACCGAAGATCAACGCACCATCTTCTATACTGCTCTTTATCGTGTATATATCAGTGTTTCAAATATTGTAGAGGGAGATAAATATTACGGATCATTCGATCAAAAAGTACATGAAGCCAACGGTCGTGGTTTTTATCCGATTGGTGCGGGCGCTGCCATGTGGGGAAATTATCGCTCGTTGGAGCCGTTGCACTTACTTTTAGATCCAAAGCAACAAATCGACCTTATCCGTTCCTTTATAACGCTGTACGAAACGACTGGCACCATGTCGGCTATCAACCGTGGGCTTAGCGGATATCACATAGTCGGCGTAGCTTTGGACGCTTATATGAAAGGTTATCGAGACTTCGACGTAGAGAAAGCTTACGAAGGATTTAGAAAACTGCTGACGGAGGATACGTTCCTTCCGTGGACAAATAGGGTACCGCAAACATCTCTGGATCGTTTCTATATTGAAAACGGGTATTTTCCCGCACTGAAGAAAGGCGAAAAAGAGACCGTACAGGGAGTTAATTCCTGGGAAAGACGTCAGGCTGTTGCGGTAACTATCGAAACCGCTTATGACGACTGGTGTATGGCCGAATGGGCCAAGGCGCTTGGTAAGACGGAGGATTATGAATACTTCAAAAAACGGGCGCATAATTATGAAAATGTATTTGACTACCGTATCGGTTTCATGGCTCCCAAATTGGCAGACGGCGAATGGGTGTTGAGTGAAAAAGAATACAGCCCTATTTGGAGCGGGGGTCAAGGCGGCCGCGAATATTACACCGAAATGAACGGATGGATCTATACTTTCCACGTTCATCAGGACGTTGCCGGTCTGATTAATCTGATAGGAGGGAGAGAAAAATTTGTCGATAAGCTGAACACTCTGTTTCAGGATCAGTTTGAGGGATTCGAACCTCCTGAACCATTCAGGGGATCGGGAAAGTATATGTTTCAAGCCATGTTTCCCGACCAAACGGGACTTATCGGGCAATATGCGCAGGGTAATGAACCGGCTTTTCATATTCCCTATCTTTACAACTATGCAGGACAACCATGGATGACGCAACGTCGCTTGCGGGATATTATGAAGATATGGTACAGTGCAGGTCCTCTTGGTTACTGCGGGGATGAAGACAACGGAGAAATGTCATCCTGGTACGTACTGAGCGCTATGGGCTTCTATCCTGTAAATCCGGGTCGTCCGGTATACGATATCGGAAGTCCGATCTTCGATGAAGTTAAATTAAACATGGAAGGCGGGAAGGTTTTCACGATCACGGCAAAAAATGTTTCAGCAGTGAACAAATACATCCAATCGGCAATGCTCAATGGCAAGCCGTTAAATAAACCATGGTTCGAGCACAAAGATATGGTTAACGGGGGCTCGTTGGTTTTCGAAATGGGACCGCGTCCGAATACCGCGTGGGGAAGTTCGCCGGAAGCGGCTCCGCCATCGTCTGATTTTTGATTTCCTGTTAAGGTAACGGTATATCCTAAAGACCTGCTAAAGATGAACTCAGCCTTTCTACGTGAATAGTTCGCCTTTGTTCAGTGCCAGGCACCAGTCCTGTTAATAAATAATGGAATAATACTCTTGATAGGTAAATAACTTGTAGCATAACGCTTTTCACTTTTTTTGATAAATGCCCTCCTCTTAGAAAAAAAAGACAATATGGCGATCCTCGATTCCGATCGCCATAAATATTTTTGTACTTAAAATACAAATAATTTGATAAAAAACAATACTTTTGCAAACCTATCCGTTTTAAGTTTTAAGATAGGTGATGTAAATGTTTTTGATGTATTTTGGCCACTGAATGAATCAGATTAAATACATCAAGAGTATGTTGTAAAAAATGTGTTCATGACAAGGGAAGAATTAATGGCATTGCTCCGCAACCCTGATCAGACAGGGCAATCGGTTGAAGAATTAAACCGGCTGATTGAGGAGTATTCATATTTTCATACCGGCCATCAACTTTATCTTCAAGGTCTCAAGCAAACCGGCGACACGCGATTGGTACCTCAGCTGAACAAATCGGCATTGAATGTACGCGATCGTAACCTGTTGTATAATTATATTAATCGTCCAAGTTTATTTCGTCAGCAGACCCAGATGCCGCAGGATGACATTGGTGAGGTGGTACCTCCTTATGCCCCGGGTAATGCTTATGTCTCGCCTGAAACAGATATTACCCGCATACACCAATCAGAGATGCCGGATACCATATCGAGCTTCAAATCCGAACAGCCATTGTCGCTTGGGATGGAGGGGATGAGGCATGAATCTGACGAATATATCCTGGCCGAAGAAAAAATCATGAGCGATGCTGAACTCATGAAAATCATCCAGCGTCAACTACAGCAGATAGAGTCTGTAAAACCTGACCAGGCGGAAACAGAGGCAAAGGATCAGACAGTGAGTCAGGCATCGGATGTGCCGGTAGGCGAAACCGGAAGCATTGCCTCCGCTGTTGGTGGAGAAACAATACCACCGGTGGAAAATGTGACGGAAAAGGATGATACGGTGTCTCCCGAAATAGAAAAAATCGAGAACACCCTTGCTTCAGGGAATGCAGTGTCGGCGAATGATTTTGTGAGTTATTTGGCGGCACAGAAAACGGTTGATCCGGAGGTAGAAAATATTTCACAGCAAGAGTTATCATCAGAAAAGGATGGTGAAGGTGTTGAACAAACAGTTGCTTCAACAGCCTCGGATAGTGTCGATAGTTTGATTGATAGTTTCTTGAAATCCAATCCCCGGATTGTTCCTACCGATAGTAATTATGAGGTGGATTTGACGGATAGTCTGCATGAAAACCCGGATATCGCAACCGAAACTTTAGCCGATATATATGTTAGCCAAGGGCATATTCAAAAGGCCATTGAAATATATGAGCATTTAATTTTGAAATATCCGGAAAAACATATTTACTTTGCAGCGCAAATTGACAGACTGAAACAAGACGTCAAGTAAAAAAATATTTCTTTTATAATATGTATACCATAATATCTATTTTGATTTTAATCGTTTGTGTTTTTTTAACACTTATTGTTCTGGTGCAGAATTCTAAAGGTGGCGGTTTGGCAGCCAATTTTTCATCATCTAACCAGATTATGGGTGTACGTAAGACTGCCGATTTTCTCGAAAAGGCTACTTGGACATTAGCCGGGTCACTCGTATTGCTGTGTTTGTTGGCCGCTTTTGTGATCCCATCCGGAAAAGATTCGGGATCTGACTCATCAATCCTGGATTCCCAGATTGAAAATGCTGTTGATCCGAGTTCAATGCCTTCATTCCCCACAACTGTTCCGATGACTACACCAAGCGAAACACCTTCCGGGGAGGAGCCTGCAAAGTAAGAAATTTAAAGGTGAATAGAAAGAAAAGTGTCAGTGGAGCGTGTATCTGCTGGCACTTTTTTGTTTGAATCGTGCATGGGAACTGTCATATTGCCATTGCACTCTGAAAAAATGTCATTAATATGACACGGATGAATAGTAAAATGCTATTTGGCACAGTATGTGATGTGCATTGTACGAAAAATTGATTGTTTAACCTAATAAAATCATAACAAACATGACAAGTGTAAAAATCAAACCATTATCAGACAGAGTGCTTGTAAAGCCTATGGAAGCTGAATCAAAAACAGCAAGCGGGTTGATCATCCCCGATACAGCAAAGGAGAAACCGCAAAAAGGGACAGTAGTTGCTGCAGGACCGGGAACTAAAGACGAAGAAATGCAAGTGAAAGTCGGCGACGTTGTTCTTTATGGCAAATATGCCGGTAGCGAACTGAATGTAGATGGTACCGATTACCTGATGATGAGACAATCAGACATTTTAGCAGTTATTTAATTTTAGAGTCACAATCATTAATTAATTTAAAAATAATCAAATAATTAGAATAAAGATATGGCAAAAGAGATTAAATTTAATATCGAAGCCCGCGACGCCCTGAAAAAAGGAGTTGATCAATTGGCAAATGCTGTAAAAGTAACTTTAGGGCCTAAAGGTCGTAATGTGGTTATCGACAAAAAATTCGGTTCTCCCCAGATCACCAAGGACGGTGTCACTGTGGCCAAAGAAATTGAATTAACAAACAAGACCGAAAACCTCGGTGCTCAAATGGTAAAAGAAGTAGCTTCCAAAACCAATGATGATGCTGGTGACGGAACAACCACAGCTACTGTATTGGCTCAATCGCTGGTTAATGTAGGTTTGAAGAACGTTACTGCCGGCGCTAATCCGATGGATCTGAAACGTGGTATAGATAAAGCCGTGGTTAAAGTTATCGAAAATCTGAAATCGCAATCTAAAGAAGTAGGCGATGACCTGAATAAAGTAGAACAAGTTGCCTCCGTTTCAGCTAATAACGATCCCGAAATCGGTAAACTGATTGCCGAAGCTATGGGTAAAGTAAAGAAAGAAGGTGTAATCACTGTGGAAGAAGCAAAAGTATCAGAAACATACGTAGATGTAGTGGAAGGTATGCAATTCGACCGTGGTTATATTTCACCTTATTTCGTGACCGATACCGAAAAAATGGAATGTACACTCGAAAGTCCGTTGATATTGATCCACGATAAGAAAATTTCGACCATGAAGGAATTCCTTCCGATCTTGGAAGCTTCCCTCCAGACTGGTAAACCGCTTTTGATTATTTCAGAAGATGTTGATAGCGAAGCTATTGCCACATTGGTTGTTAATAAACTCAGAGGTTCGTTGCGTATTGCAGCTGTTAAAGCTCCTGGTTTTGGCGATCGTCGCAAAGAAATGCTTGAAGACATTGCCATTCTTACTGGTGGAACCGTTGTCACCGAAGAAAAGGGCTTGAAACTCGAAAATGCCACCCTCGATATGTTGGGAAGTGCAGAAAAGATCACCATCAATAAGGATAATACTACCATCGTGAACGGAGCTGGCGAAAAGGCACAGATTGATGCCCGTATTGCTCAGATCAAGGCTCAGATGGAAAATACCACATCCGATTATGATAAGGAAAAGCTTCAGGAACGTTTGGCTAAATTGGCTGGAGGTGTAGCTGTTCTTTACATTGGTGCCGCTACAGAAGTGGAAATGAAAGAAAAGAAAGACCGTGTACACGACGCTTTAAGCGCAACCCGTGCAGCTGTTGAAGAAGGTATCATACCTGGTGGTGGTGTGGGCTATATCCGAGCTATCAATGCTTTGGACGGCATGAAAGGTGACAACGATGATGAAACCACCGGTATCGCTATCGTACGTCGCGCTTTGGAAGAGCCGCTCCGTCAGATTGTTGAAAATGCAGGTCTGGATGGTGCTGTTGTAGTACAGAAAGTACGCGAAGGCAAAAACGATTTCGGATACAATGCACGTACCGATGTATATGAAAATCTGCATGCAGCTGGCGTTATCGACCCAACCAAGGTTGCTCGCGTAGCTCTTGAAAATGCAGCTTCGATTGCCGGTATGTTGCTCACTACCGAGTGCGTTTTGGCTGACAAGGAAGAAGACAAAGCCGCCGCAATGCCTAACCCGGGAATGGGCGGAATGGGCGGAATGATGTAAAATATTTTCCATAGTTATTAGAAAAAATCCTTGGACATTCTGTCCAAGGATTTTTTAATTTTTATGCGTTAAAATTGAAAAGATGAGAGGTTGTGCACGCATTTCAGTCAGGATGGATTGTCGAAATGAAAAATATCTATTCAAAATTCAACGCTTGTGTATGGAAAAAATGCATAAAAAATTTGAATAATTCATTTTTATTACGATCTTTGCGCTCCGAAAATTGAAAACACTTAATATAAGTAATAATGTCACAAGTTTGTCAGATTACCGGAAAGAAAGTTATGGGAGGCAATAATGTTTCGCACTCTAAGAGAAGGGTTAAGAGGAAATATTATCCGAACCTGTTTGTGAAAAAGTTTTTCCTTCCGGAAGAAAACCGTTGGATCACGCTTAAGGTATCTGCAGCAGGTATCCGGAATATCAATAAGATGGGTATTAGTGAGGCTTTAAAGGAAGCTGAGGCAAAAGGTTTTTTGTAAAAAATAATAATATCAAGATACGATGGCAAAGAAAACAAAGGGTAACCGGATACAGGTGATTTTGGAATGCACCGAGCAGAAAGAAAGTGGCCTGCCCGGAATGTCGCGGTATATTACCACCAAAAACAAGAAAAATACTTCCGATAGGTTGGAGCGCCGCAAATATAATCCGATTTTGAAAAAAGTAACGGTTCATAAAGAAATAAAATAATTAAGTCATGGCAAAGAAAGCAGTTGCAACACTGAGGCAAAAAGGCGCAGGCAAAGGAATGGCAAAGGTGATTAAGATGGTAAAATCTGAAAAATCAGGAGCCTATACTTTTGTTGAAGATATTGTCGCTGTTGACAGTGTAAAAGATTTTCTGGCAAAGAAATAATCTATTAAACATTTTTAAGGAGATATGATATTTTTGTAATGTTGGTTACAAAATAATAATCAAATATTTCCTGCAAAGAAAAAGGTTTTAATTTTAGGATGACTTTTGGTCATCCTAATTGTTTTTATAAACAGGGCTGTCTAAAAACGAAAAATAAGTGTTTTTAGACAGCCCTTCTTGATTGATAACCCATCTTCTTCCCAAATAATATTTTAACCCAGACAGGCCGGGTAAAAACAGAAAGATTTAAAATGGGAAATAATCGCTGATTAAGCTAACCCTATGCTTTTATCTAAATAAACATCCTGTATGGCATTCAAAAGTTCTACCCCATCCTTCATCGGTTTTTGGAATGCCTTGCGTCCACTGATCAATCCCATCCCACCGGCACGTTTATTGACTACTGCTGTGATTACAGCGTCTTTCAGATCGGATGCTCCGTGCGATTCACCTCCCGAGTTAATCAATCCGACACGTCCCATATACCCGTTCGCCACTTGGTAGCGGCACAGGTCGATCGGATGGTTGGTAGCCAAATCGCTGTACATTTTCGCACTACTTTTTGCAAATCCGATAGCAATAAAGCCTCCGTTGTTGGTCGGAAGTTTTTGCTTGACAATATCCGCTTGGATGGTCACGCCCAGGTGGTTGGCTTGTCCCGTCATATCAGCCGCTTCGTGATAATCCATTCCTTCTTTCTTGAAAGCGTTGTTTCTCAGGTAACACCAGAGAATGGTTGCCATTCCCAGTTCATGGGCATATTCGAAAGCTTCGGAAACTTTAATAATCTGCCTGCGGCTTTCTTCCGAACCATAATAGATGGTTGCCCCGACAGCTGCTGCTCCCATATTCCAGGCTTCCTTAACCGTGCCAAACATGATCTGGTTGTACGAATTCGGATATGAGAGTAATTCGTTATGGTTTATTTTCACGATAAACGGAATCCTATGGGCATATTTGCGGGCAACAGCTCCCAATACGCCGAAAGTGGAAGCTACCGCATTACATCCGCCCTCAATAGCCAGTTTGACAATATTCTCAGGATCGAAATACAACGGATTGGGAGCAAACGAAGCGCCGGCCGTGTGTTCAATTCCCTGGTCGACCGGTAGGATCGACAAATAACCTGTGCCGGACAAACGTCCGTGTTCCAACATTCTTTGCAGGTTGTTCAGTGTGGGCAGATTCCTGTCCGTATAACTCCATACCTCATCTATAATATTTGGCGAAGGATGATGTATCAATGATTTGTCAATGGTTTTGCAAACATGTGACAGATAATATTCAGTCTTGTCACCCAACAGATTTGTAATTTTTGCCGTACTCATGATGATTTTGATTAAAAAGGTGGAAAAAACAAATTATGTATCAGTATTCTGTAACATATATATTCGACATTTTCAAGTATTTATCTGAGTTTGATTTATGCGCTGAAGGCCATTCTCAATTCTCCATTCTCAATTCTCCATTATTTATAGAACATCTTATCGAACAATATGTTTAAGATTTCTTGAATAAATCAAATTTTGTGTCGTTAATTTTTCAACAAGGGTTTGATTTTTGAAAATTTGATATTACTTTTGGATTTTCGAACCTAATGATAATTTTATAATACTGAATATACATGGCAAAGTACATAGAACCGGAACAAAACTCACATAACACCATCACCAATGGTACAGAAATAATAGGAGATATCAATTCAAACGGCGATGTCCGATTGGATGGTTTTTTGAAAGGAAATCTTAAGACCAAGGGAAAAGTAGTAATTGGTCCAACCGGCAAAGTAACAGGTACTATTAATTGTAAAAATTCGGATGTTTTCGGATTGGTAGAAGGTAAAGTTTTTGTTTCTGAACTTTTGTCTCTCAAATCTACCGCTATTCTTAAAGGCGATATTATTACCAATAAGTTGGCCATTGAGCCTGGTTGCAAATTTACCGGAACATGTTCTATGGATGCTAACAACCTCAATAGTGGACAACAAACAGCAACCGAAAAATCCCAAGAAAACGCCAAATCAGTTTGATGCTTATGTAAAGTATTCAAGCCTGGCCATACAGATGATGCTAATCATTCTCCTCCCGACATATGGCGGCTTTCGTTTGGATAAGTATCTCGGGTGGAAATTTCCGATATTTACCGTTGTGTTATCCATATTGGGCGTGGGAGCTGCCATTTGGTATGCAGTGAAGGATTTGTTGAAAAAATGATTACATGTCATGAATACCATTTACATACAGAACAAAACCGGATTTGACAACAACGATCAGGCAACATTTATGATCAATGGGCAGGAATACCATTGGCAGGGTAATGCTCCCGAAGCGGTTGAAATTGCCGATAATGAGTCGAGTGTGCGCATACAAATGAAATGCCGGCGTTTCGGCTCGCCTGTTTGTCATTTTGACCTGAAGGATGGTAAATTCTTTGTTATTCAATGTAGCCCTGTAGTAGGATATCATGCGGAAGGTAACTTGAAACTTTTTGTTTCCGTTTATTTGCTTGTGATGGTCTTAACTGCATTTGCTGGCCTTTTGAAGATATTGACCGTATTATTGTTTGTGGGCGTATCGTTACTTGTATACTTTTTGACTATCGGACGAGGAAAAATTTTCATTATTCTGCAAGAAACTAAGGAATAACAGACATTAATGAGATTTTTGGGACTATTGATCGCAATATTTTGTTGTGCGGAAGTTTGTTATGCTCAAATCGAAGGTATCGTAAGCGACAAAAAAGATAACGAAGCGCTGCCGTTCACGCATGTATATAATTCGACCGCCGACAAAGGCGTATATACCGACATCAACGGATATTATCGGATAAGCGCGAAGTCGGGCGATGAATTGCATTTTTCTTATGTAGGTTATGAAAAACAAAAAATCGTTATCGGCAAATCGCGACAATTACGTGTGAAGCTGAAACCGGTCGACTATGCATTGAGCGAAGTGCAAATTCGTCCGGGAGTAAATCCAGCACATCGTATCATCAACAATGTCATTGCCAACCGAACCAAAAACAATCCCGACAATCGACCGGCTTATTCGTGCGTGCTTTACAATAAACTGATCATGGATATGGAGCCCGATTACGCATCCGGAAAATCGGCAAAATACAAAATAGACACGAGCGCATATGTATTGATGAACGAAGCAGTCGTTTGCCGCGAATACAAATATAAGGACAACGTGAGCGAAGAGATCGTTTCGTCGCGCACAAGCGGATTCAAAGAATACCAGCAAATGGCCTTCTTACAATTGATGATGCAGTTTTTTCATTTCTACAATGATATCGTGGAATGGAAAATGCCCGCCAAATTTTATTTGAATCCTGTCGGCCCCGGAAGCACCTCCAAGTACTTTTTCCTGCTGCGCGACACCATCGTATCGGAAAATGTCGACACCACTTTCATTATTTCGTACCAACCGCGTCGTTCGGCCAATTTCGAAGGATTGAAAGGTCTGCTATATGTCAACAACCAAGGTTGGGCTATTCAAAGCATTGTGGCCGAACCGGCAGACTTTTCGCCCATACGCCTGAAAATACAACAACAATATGCCCGACTCGATTCTGTGTGGTTTCCTTCGGAACTGAGTCTCGAATTATTTTTTCAAAACGTCGGTAATTTTGGTATTGATGCGGCTTATCGAGGAAAAAGCTATATCAAAGATATCAATCTTTCGCCCGATTTGTCGGCCCGAACATTCAAATCGCGCAACCTCACTTTGGCCGATGATGCTTGGCAAAAAAAGGAACTGATCGATCTGAACCGGAACACGGAATTGAGCACTCGGGAGGATTCCACTTTCAAACGGCTCGAAAAAGTCAACATGGATGTTGTTTTCCAAATCGTGGAAGGTGCGACGGACAACGAATCGCTCACGTTGGGCATTTTTGATTTCCCATTCGAACGGTTTGTACAACAGAACTATTACGAAGGTTTTCGGCTCGGCATTGGAGCGTATACCAACCGGCATTTATCGCCGTGGTTCTCGGTAGGCGGTTACTACGGTTACGGGTTCGATGACCGACGAAGCAAATACGGCGCTTCCTTTTCGCTTTTTCCCGAAAAGCATTTGGATTCGGAAATCAAGTTTTGGTGGGCCGACGATCTGCATCAAATGACTTATATTACCGAAGCGGGCATATCGGCTCGAAAGCTTTTCGGCAAATTCGATGCTCGGGCCTTTTTCAAGACGCAAGAAATGCAAACGGCTTTCGATTATTCGTTCGACGGGCAAAACATGTTCGCGGAAGCCGAACGCAATACCGAAGCGCGGCTTCGAATACGGTATGCACATAATGAAGAACGCACCAAATTGTTTCGACGGACGCAAACGGTTTTCACTACGCAACCTGTCATTTATCTCGATCTTTATTGGGGCATTCCCGATTGTTTCGGCGGCAAGTACAATTACTTCAAAACCGAAGCAAGTATCGAACGGAGTTGGTATATCCGCAACATCGGCCATACGCGGCTTGCCCTTCGGGGCGGTTGGATCAGCGCCGATGTTTCGTTTCCGCTCACATTTACGGTTACAGATACAGAACAATCGCTGTTCTTCTACCCGCAATGGTCAGCCGCAAGATTCAATGTGCTTACCGGCGACGTGTACAGTTCCGACCAATATTTCGACATCTTCCTGTATCACGATTTCGGTACGCTGCTCGGCAAGACGCGCTCCAAACTGTTCCGCCCGCGGATTTCCGTCGCACAATCGTTCGGATGGTCGAAGATGAATCGACCGGAACTGCACGCAAGCTCCGAACTCGACATTTTGGATATGCACAAAGGTTATTTCGAAAGCGGGTTGATCATTGAGGATATTATTCGTATAGAATTTTTGCATACATTTTTTCTTGGACTCGGCGGCGGTGTTTACGGTGCATACGGCAACAGCGTGCAACGGTCTTTCGGGAACACGTTGACTCCAAAAATCAGGATCACGGCCACTTTTTGAAAAAACGCCGAAACACAGAATCTTTTGCAAGAAAGGTTGTCCGACTTTGGAAAAGACCCTTGAAATAGCCAGGAAGTAAATCGATTCATTATTTCGTAAACGAAAGAATGAAATTCCTGGCATTTTGTCGGAAGAAATGTGTAAATTTACAGTCAAATTGCAAATTTACAAACAAGGCCTGAAATTTAAAATAGTTACTTAATATTCATTTTATTCTATGGAAAACAAAGAACAAGAGCAAAAATGGTATACTAAGGTTAGTGTCATACTGCCAAATCTTTATTATGTTGGCACTTTAGTGTCTTTAATTTTTATTTTGGGACAAGTCTTTTATGCAAAACGCTCAATAGTAGAATCGGGTGAGTGGGAAAAAGCAAAAATGACGATTGAAAATATCGAGCGGTTTAAATTGGAATTGAATAAATCGCCGTTAGCTGCCACTGAAGTCTGGATGCATGGGGACAGGCTTTTTCCTGATTTTTCAACCCCCGTAGGATGGAATTCTTCTCAGGCAGATACCTTACGTTTGATCTACTGGTCCCTATTTGAAGATGGCATTAAAAACAATGAAGAAGTCAGAAAAGGGGCCAAAGAAGAACTTGAGAGAATGATCGATGTGATGAATTCATTTGCTTACCCGATTATTATGGGATATGCAAGCGAAATGGGATCATATCAAAACGTAGCAAGGCAATATTATACGTATGGAGCCTTCATAATGCCTGTCGCCTTCAATGGATATCCGAATATTGGTTTCCATGCTAAACTTTTATATAGATTGTGGAGGGTCAGGTTTGAATTATTAGTTGTTAATAGCTGTTTGATCTCAAAAGATTTCAAATTCATAGAAAAAAAATTAGGTAATATGCTTTGTTTCGAAGAAACCGAAGTTTCAGAAGCAACGCTTAAGAAATACCGTAAAAAGTTGGATGGAGAGTTGAAAAAAATGCAAAAGGAAATAGAAGAATTCAGGAAAATCAGTTTAGAATAACCGAGGAAACTTTACCTTAGGAACGTGTTCAAAATAAAATTCCTGGTCCTGATGAGCATGCCCGTCAGGGCATTAACGTCAATAGAACAATCGGGCACCTGCACCTCGATTCTCCGTAGGAGAAAACATTCGGATGCTTCGTCGGTTAATGCCCCGGCGGGCATTGGAAGCGTGAGTGCATTCGTGAAAGCCCTAACGGGCTATTCAAATGCGAATATTGATATTTTTGGGAATATTATTTTGTTCTCATTCCTAGTGAAATATGCGGACTAATTTTTTTATAATATATGGATATTTCGAGTCAATACAAGATAGCCGTAATCGGCTTAGGTTATGTAGGCCTCCCGTTGGCGCGATTGTTTTCAACTCGATATAGCGTAATCGGGTTTGATATCAATCAAAAGCGAATCGAAGAATTATCAAAGGGTGTCGATTCGACTCTCGAAGTTGATAATCAATTGTTATCACAAGCAGTGGCATCTAAAAATTTCGAATCAAGAGGTTTATATGTGACTTCTGATGTGAAAGATATTTGCCAATGTAACTTTTATATCGTGACAGTTCCTACCCCTGTCGATCGCAACAATCACCCCGACCTGACGCCATTGATCCGGGCGAGCGAAACGGTGGGGAGCGTTATTTCGAAAGGCGATATCGTGGTGTACGAGTCGACCGTTTATCCGGGAATGACCGAGGAGGAGTGTATTCCCGTCATCGAACGGACATCGGGC
>JAVBNI010000286.1:0-7220 GCA_031551645.1 Bacteroidales bacterium
ACGGAAATAAGGTAATCCCAACATGATCTTTCATCAGGGAAACACGATAAGAATTCTTGAAAATCTTTAGGGTACAGTTCTGTATTTGCCATATGCAAAAATACAATATTTTAACTTGCTTATTGTGGATAAGCAGTATAAATTTTTTCAAAGAAGTTATTTTAGGTGTGTCTGTCAGTAAACATTTTCACTCGAGAGATAGTTATGACGATAAAATATTGAATTACAAAGTTATGATGGAAAAAGGATCAAATATTATTCATACCTTTGTATATTATGAATATAGCAAGTCTACGACATCATTTTCTCGAAAAATATGAATTGCAATTCAAAAACCAATAGGCAGTTATGAAATTCATATACATGTTATCAATATTGACGAAGAAGACTCTAAAACATTGATTTTCAATGTAACATAAGAGATTAATGCAAATTGATGATTTTATACTACCCCACCACCAATTGATAACCATGCCCATAGCATTTCCTGATCTCAATAGTTGGATCATCTTTCAGGTATTTGCGTAACGATGATACATGTGTATCAATGGAACGGGTTTCCATATCAGTTTTCTTTCCCCACAGAGCTTCTGTGAGCGTTTTGCGCGAAACCGTTTTACCAAGGCTAGTGCACAATTGTTGCAGAATAACTCCTTGTGAATTAGTTAATTTTACCTCACCATTGGTTGGGTGCGATAACCGGAAGGTTTTACAGCTAAATGCATATTGCCCGATAGCATACGTATCGCCCTGTGTGGTTGCTTGCGTTTTGTTTTTCAGGTGATAACGGATACGTGCCACCAGTTCGATCACATCTACCGGTTTACGGATATAATCATCGGCACCGATGTTGAAGCCGCGCGCTACATACTCAGCAGGCGAATAGGCCGTGGCGAAAATGATAGGCGTTTGGTTATCGTCTTTACGAATTTGTTGTGTCAATTTAAAGCCGTCAAGACCAGGCATATCGATATCAAAAACTGCCAGGTCGGGCTTCAGTTCCTTGAACATTCCGTAGGCATCCAATCCGTTGTCGGCAGCATATACCGTAAATCCCTGCGACTCGAGGAATATCTTCATCGCTTCGCACAGGTTGCAATCATCTTCGGCAATTAGTATTCGATTCAATGATTCCAGAATTTAACAATTCAACAATATTTAGTTATTCAAAATCGCAATAATGAACTCACTCCCCTGCCCTTTTGTGCTTTTTACTTCCACATAGCCGCCATGCGCTTGGCACACAGCCTGCACATAACTCAATCCCAATCCGAAACCCTTGATAGATTCTGTCTGAGGTTGATCGATACGGTAAAACTTATCGAAAATGCGGTCGATATACTCCGGTGCAATGCCCATACCGTTGTCTTTTACCGAAATGCAAGTATATCCCGGTATGGTGTACAAACGTATCATGATGTCAACCTTACTGCCCGAATACTTGATGGCATTGTCAATCAGGTTACTCACAGCATCGCACAAGTGTAGGCAGTCGGCTGTAATCATGTTATCCGGCAATTGGTTATCTACCTTGATATGTACTTGCCTGACTGCGTCATTCAGGTGGGTCTCCTTGTTTGCACGCAGTTTTGCTTCTTCAGCAAAACGGCTGACGGCAACTAATAAATCGAATGATTCCACGTTAAGTCGCAGATGGCTTTGTTCCTGCACGGACATGAACAACAACGACTCGACCATCGAAGTGAGCTTCTTGAGGCTTTGCTCCGATAGTTCCACCAACCTGTGGCGTGCTTGTGAATTGTCGCTATTGTCCGTATCCAAAAACCGAAGCGTGGTTAGCGCCACTGAAATAGGCGCTTTCAACTGATGGGTCACGTGATGGATGTAATCGTTAACGGTTTGGTTGTACCTGTTTTGCCGGAAGATAACAAGTATCAAGTATCCTGTGCAGCCCAATGCCAAACCTACGAACAACAGTGAAAGTACCAATGCATAAGTGGTGCGGGCCAGCAATGCCCGTTGTGGTGATACAATTACTCCGCGAATCCCCATATTTGCATACGTATCAAACGACCGTACGGAAGTTCTCAAATCATTCCGGCCAATAATAACGCTGTCAACCGAAACAACCCGCAAAACCGTATCGCCGGCGAGGCTGGTTAATTCAATGGCCGTATGCACATCCGGGTAATCCTGATGAAGTCGTTCCGAAAAGATACTATCAATTTGTTCATATCTTGGCGGAATAAGGTGGTTGATAGCATTTACTATCGCTTCCTGCCAGTTTGCAACCGAATCGGCATAGTTAAAATTGAAATCCAAGCTGACTCCTTTGTCCTTCACTTCTACGCGAACAATGGTATCCTTTGCATTAACCTTCTCCATGGCACGATAAAGGGCTTGTTTTTCTTCTTCGCTCTCGAATGATGTCTCATCAGACTGTGCACGTTCAAAAAATTCTGTTTCGATTGCCTCACCCAGTATGCGATTGGCAAAGATTTCGAGTTGCACCGAATTGATGTCGTACATGCGGCGAAGCCAGTACAACTGCGTAGCAACAACACCTCCCAATAAGATGCATGTCAGAAATATAGCTAACCTGATTTTGTTCTTCATTTGCTTTCCTTGACAAACCCTGCGACATCTTTGCAATTCTTCACATTTCTTGACAATCTGTCCCGGAATAGCACCCTACTTTTGCAAAGACAAATCGAACATGATTTGATGATGTAAAAATAGTTATTTTTTTCAGACACTTAAAAATCGAATAAGATGAAGACCTCAAAAATTTGGATGATTGTTCTCATAGTAATATTTGTTATTTCGCAAACATCCCAGGCGCAAAACAAAGCCATTCTTTCGGGAAAAACAAAGCAAACCGATTATTTAAAAGTAATCCCTTACGAAGAAATAGCAGAAAAGATAATCATTCATCTACAAATCAACGGTAAAACAAAACGTTTCATATTTGACACAGGAGCAGCAATGAATGTGATTACCACCGATTTATTTGACGAACTGAGGCCGGACAAAATATCTTCGATTTTGACCAATGACCAAAGTGGAAGAAAGGAGCATCTGGATGTCGTTAATTTGGGCGCCATCAATATGGGCGGGATTGTTTTTGATGACGTTTCCGCTTTGGTCACAACAAATAACTTCATTTTTAATTGCTTCCGGATAGATGGACTTATCGGGTGCAATATGTTCAGAAATTCGATCATCCGTATTTCATCAAAAGACAAAACAATCACGTTGACAGATAACAAATCAAAAATTCCATTGGATAAAAAACAATCGACCAAGTTGATTCATAACTCAAAGTACGATTGTCGCCCAATATTTAAAGCAACCGTCCAAGGTAACGAAAAACGGAAAGAATATGGCCGTCAACCATTCTTTAAACTAACGGTTCAAAATAGTAAGAAGCTGAAAGATAAGGTTTTGTTTGACAGTGGCGCAAAAGTACTATATCGTACAAGTTTGTCGAACATAAATCTATATGCAAAACATCAAATATACGAAACAATAACCGAAGGTCATGGAAACAATTCAACTGGATTATTTGGAACGGCAAAGGATACAACCATGTACCGGTTAAAAATCCCTGCATTGAACATCAATGACGCCGCTACACTGCAAAATGTTTATGCGGAATCAACAAGCAGTAGCCGTTCCCGTTTGGGTTATAGAGCCTTGAATTATGGAATTGTAACCATTGATTTCAAAAACAAGAGGTTTTATTTTGAACCATTTGAAGAGGTGTATAACATTGATGAAAAACGATTTGCTGTCAGCCCAACGTTTAAAGATGGGAAATATGTGGTAGGAATAATTTGGAATCAAAAATTGCAAGAACAAATCAACGTTGGAAATCAAATAATGAGTATCAATGGAATAGACTATTCTGCAATTGAACTTTCAAAAATAGTCACAAAAGAATCGCCATTTGATGTAGAAAATCGTCTTTTGGTAGGAATTATGGACGATGCCGGATTGGTAAAAGAAATTGTACTTGAGAAAGAATAAATCAGATATTTTCAAACACTTAAAAAAATAAAATGATGAAGACCTTAAAAACGTTGATAATAGCTGTCCTACTGAAGACTGGCATAATTTTCACAAAGAATGATACAACCGTCATGAAAAAATCAATTTATCTTCTTTTTATCTTACTATTGGCGGCATGCAGTGAAAAAAGCAACCCGGCCATAGAACGGCAGTTGCATCAAATTTTGGAAGATAAAGATATTTTCTGGTTGGAAACTCTTTTGGAAAAAGAACAACCACACCTATCAAAAAGTAGTTTCTTGTATTTCGAAGCGTGTTTACATAATGCTTTTAACCGTACCGAACGATCATTGCAAAATATCAATACATTACTTGATAAATATAAAAAATCGTTGAACGATACAATTCTTTGGGATATACATTTACTAAAATTCGATAATTGTCTCAAAAAAAACCGGTACAGAGAAGCCATCGAAGCGTTGAAAATAGCTTTGGATAAATACGGGTATACCGCGGACAGCACTAAGTTTGCTGACAAACAGGACGATTATAATGCTATCGAACCCTTAAAAAATCTCCCACCACAAAAAATACTATTGACAAAAGATACGACCATTCCTGTTACACGCAATCAATTTGGTCATTTAATGATACAGGTAACGTGCGGAGGACAATCTGATGATTTTATTTTTGATACCGGGGCTTCGTTGTCTGTTGTTTCCGAAAGTTGTGCCCAACAAATGGGTATTCGGGTGTTGGACTCATCAGCCCAAATCGGTAATTCAATCGGGGGAAAAGTGACGTCGAAAGTTGGCTATGCCGATAGTTTACGCGTTGGCGATTTGTTGGTAGAGAATGTTGCGTTTTTAATCATACCCGATGATATGCTTTCGTTTCCCGAAATAGATTATGCTATTCACGGTATTATTGGCTTTCCGGTTATGTACCAGATGAAGGAAATACGAATACACAAAGACGAGAATATTACTGTTTCCGCCCGTCCGGAAAAACGAGATTTACATAATATGTTTCTGGAAGGACTTTCGCCGGTCATTCGAGCCGAAACTGATGATGACACCCTTCTTTTCTATATAGATACGGGAGCTAATACGTCCGAATTTTCCGGTAAATATTTCGATGCGCATAAAAATGAAATCCTCGAAAAAGCAGCATTGACAAAAGGAAGGAGAGGTGGCGCTGGCGGCATGGTTGATTCCAAACACTACGAACTGGCAAACATCCGGTTAAAAATTGGCGGGCGCGAACTGATACTTCCATCCATTGATGTGATGACTGAAAAGTTATCATCAACAGACGAGTATGATGGTACTTTGGGACAAGATGTCCTGATGCACTTCGATAAACTGATCCTGAATTTCGAAGATATGTACCTGGCATTTGAGGATTGACAGAATCAGCATTCTTAAAAAAACTTCAAAACTCTTGGTATTAATAGTCTAAAACATTTCTAGGCTCAAGTTTATATTTGCGTTGCTAATCGTTTGCCTGCTTCGTTGTTGGAGTAGCTTCGTCAAGTTCCTGTTATTTTATTCGTTACTTTTTGATGCCGCAAAAAGTAACCAAAAACGGCTTAACGATTTAAACGCGCTCCGCCTATCGGCTGCGCTTGAACGGAAAATCGTCAATATGGTATGCTTCGCATGAATAAACGGGCTAACGCCCGCCACACTTCGAAAGTGAACAACTGATTATTTACAACGCAACATTTATCTACAACCCATTCCTATTTTTTGGTAATTTAAGATACAATTATTATTTTTGTGCAAAATAGAAATTTCATTTATGATATGCACAAATTAATTAAAAGATATATAGAATCATTTGTAAATGAGAATCTAAATATATTTCCTGCAGTTGCCATTTTAGGCCCGAGACAATGTGGTAAATCCACATTGGTGAAAATGCTCTATCAAAACTCGAATAGCTTTCTGTATTTAGACCTCCAGAATATGGATGATCTGAACAAGCTGAGAGAACCCATGTTGTTTTTTCAAGCCAACCAGGATGTGACGATTTGTTTGGATGAAATTCAGTTAATACCAGAACTTTTTTCTGCATTACGGAGCGAAATAGACCGGCATCGCCGTCCGGGACGATTCATTTTACTGGGGTCGGCCTCGCGAGACTTGATACAGAAAACATCCGAATCATTGGCTGGAAGGGTCGGACTTATTGAACTTACTCCATTTACAATTGAAGAAGTTGAGCGGAGGGTAAATTTTGAATTGAATAAGTTCTGGCTTCGTGGTGGGTATCCCGATAGTTATCTCGCATCGTCAGATCAGGGGAGTCTGCTTTGGAGAGAAAACTTTCTTCGAACATATGTAGAACGGGATATTCCGCAACTCGGATTTCAAATTCCCGCATTACAGCTTCGTCGCTTATTGACTATGTGTGCGCACAATCAAGGGCAGCTTTTCTATTCGTCTAAATTAGGAGAATCGCTGGGAGTAACTTATCAAACCGTTCGCCGGTATATCGATCTGATGGAACAGACCTTTATTGTCCGTTCGTTGCCTCCATTCGAAAAGAATATCAAGAAACGTCTGGTTAAATCACCAAAGATTTATGTGAGAGATAGTGGGTTATTGCACCGACTGTTACAGGTAGACAATTTCAATTCCCTGATGGGAAATCCTGTTTTCGGAGCTTCATGGGAGGGCTTTGTGATAGAAAACATCATTTCTTCATTGAGGGATTGCAAATTTTCTTTTTATCGTAGCGCCAAGGGTGACGAACTGGACTTGATTATTGAGAGGGGCAACCGGACGATAGCCGTGGAATGCAAGGCCTCATCAGCCCCCCAAGTAACTAAA
Organism: Bacteroidales bacterium; assembly: GCA_031551645.1. GTDB lineage: Bacteria > Bacteroidota > Bacteroidia > Bacteroidales > UBA4181 > JAIRLS01. The sequence continues at coordinate 6,810 of JAVBNI010000286.1, forward strand.
GGCTTTTGGAGCGCCATAGAAACCATCCAGCCGGATAAAACCTATATTGTTGCACCCGTACCAGCCGCTTATCCGTTTAAGAATGATGTGGAAGTTTGTGGGTTAAGTGATTTCCTAAAAAAAGTTGAGCTATAACGTCTATCAATCAAACCCGCAAAATCATTCAAAAGTTGGATATCGGATTTTCAGAATCAGTTCACTTACAATTTTTATTACGTGTACGCACACGAACTTACAAATTGAAACAACGTGTGCGCACACAATATAAAAATATCGGTATAGGCGCTTAGTGCGCACTAATTAAAAAATGATGCTACCTTTGTAGCATGGGCACAAGAGATCGATTTATGGGGGTTAATTCTATATATTTTTATGAGCGATTTCCGGAAGAAAATGCCTGTTATCGTTATC
>JAVBNI010000270.1:0-6891 GCA_031551645.1 Bacteroidales bacterium
AGATAACGATAACAGGCATTTTCTTCCGGAAATCGCTCATAAAAATATATAGAATTAACCCCCATAAATCGATCTCTTGTGCCCATGCTACAAAGGTAGCATCATTTTTTAATTAGTGCGCACTAAGCGCCTATACCGATACCACAGAAACCTAAGAACAAGGATACCCTTGCTCCACATTGCTTCAAGTTGGCAGAACCCTGTCAAGAGGACAGAAAACATGGTTCGACACGTTATTCAATACGGTTAATTTGAGGGTAAAGATACAGCAATATTTCTAAGTTTATAAACTATAGTTTGTTAAAAATATACACAATACCACAAATTATAGTTTGAGTAGCAACAAAAATGGGCTCAATGAAAAAAGTTGTTGGTAAAAATGTATTTAATAACTCCCAAAGTTTATGCCCTGACGGGCAATTATTAGTTGAGTACATTTTTTTCTATTGGTGTTGTTGTCCTACGGACAATTCCGGTAATGACAATTCCCCGTTAGGGGAAAAATGTCAATAGAACCGGGCATGAAGAAGAATTAAATTGCCCGTCAGGGCATAAACGAATGCAAGAATTTCACACCAACAACTCTTTGCACTTGATCCCAAAAATGTTGAATCCGAAAAGTTGCAACGAAGTAAAACAAAAAAGCCCTGCGATAAATTCGCAAGGCTTTGATTTTCAAGTGGAGATAAGGGGAATCGAACCCCTGACCTTTTGACTGCCAGTCACAACAATTATCATTTCAACCAATTTCACACATTTACACCTTTGCGCTTTCAATTAACTTTGGATTCGTTGTAAAGAATTTTACACGCGGATGATGTGTTATAGGACAACGCCCGATCCTTACAAGCCAAATTGCGCCGGCCCGACGCAAATCACGTTCATACCAACAAACATTAGCCCTGTCAATGCCAACCTCTCTGGCAACTTGCATCATTGTTTTAGGCTCTGGAAAAAATGCAAGCTGTGTTTGCTTTAATTGGTCTAAATGCTTATCTTTGTCCTGTTGTTGTTTCAAAGAGTTAAGGGGTGCGCTTTCGGGTGCGCCTTTTTTTGTTTCCATTATTTGCGTCCTCCCCTTAATTTACGGTTAGCACTTTCAGCCAATATTAAGGCTGCACCAGATTGGCCAAGTGGCGTGCACATGTTTTCTGCCCACTCAATCAGCTGACTACTGCTAAACAATAACACCTTGCCACAGAAACGGCGACAAGGAATATCGCCCTTTGCAACTCGCTTAGAAAATAGAGAGAAAGAGATTGTATACCCTCTACTGTTCAGAAAATTAACTGCTGCTTTTGAACCTGAAATATTTTCAATTTCTTCTTTTTCAGGCGTAGTAAATAAATTTGATTTGATCCAGTTTATGTCCTCCGACATCTGAGCGACCACAACTGGTAATTGGTCGAATGAAATTTTGTCCATCTGTTTTCATTTGATGGTGCATTTTGTTAGTTATTTCCAGTGGCGTCATTCACTTGGACTGGGTTTATTGATGCCTTGACGCAATTATTTCCATAGAGGACAGCGCAAATATAGAACAATGTGTTAATATTTGCAATATAAAGTTAAAAAAGTTATTAACACTAAGATGCTTTGATGGTCATACTCGACCATTAAAATTCAATATCCAAAAGTGTCTTATCAATGTTTTTGCCGGTTTGGATATTGTCGGAATTTCCGACATTTTACCTTACCCGGCTATGAGATTACTTCTTAAATCCTATCGGGTTTCTTGGCCTATCAATCCATTTGTTTTTAGATTGAAGCTCGGCCAGTGCTTCATTGATGAGTTCAAGTTGCATGCGCGTATCTTCGTTGATGTCGTTGTAATCGGTAAACATGTCCTCAATGTACTGTTTCAGTTCTTTTACTTCATTGTGAAGCTCTTTGAATTCATTTACCGGAGAGCTTAGCATCAATTGGCGCATAGCAGCAAAAGCACGCATAATTCCTCTATTTATTTCAATAGCAGTATCCGAATTTAGTACGCTGCTTAGCATTGCCACTCCTAATTCAGTGAACGCAAAAGGAAGATATTTTATATTACCTCCTCTACCCTTGTTCAAGGTCACAAATTGTGATCTTGAAAGTTCATCCTTTGTTGGTTCAAACATAAAATCATCACCTTCAAACCTTTTCAAATTACGCTTTACCGATTGCTTCAATACCCTTGTCTCGATTCCATACATGGCGGCCAAATCAAAGTCCAACATCACTTTGCGGCCACGTATCTCGTATATCTTATTTTGGATTACCTGTAATTCCATGATTTTCTCGTATTATTGCTTTTGGATCGACAGTGTGAATCATTATGCCGTCCACGTTTTTATGTTTTTTACTGCGCCATTTACTGCGAAGTTCAATACCGTTACCAAATTGCGCTTGTAATACCTTATGGTTTCATCGCTGAATTTACCGCGTTGCCCCGTTACCGCTTTCATGTACTCCAAAAATCCGTCAATATAAACCTTGTCTACCTGGTGAAGTTGAATATCGTCCCTGTAACGTTTCAGGTGCCCGTGCAGTACAATGAAATTCTCGTATGTCCTTTTTCCCGCCTGTCTCTTTAGCTCTGCATACTGCATCACACAATCCAAAAGACTGGCATCGGTTTTTTATTTCGATGGCACTTCATTTGCCTCAAACAATTCAATGAATGGAACGCCAAGCGCGTCGGCAATTTTTTGAAGCGTTCCGATGGTCGGATTGCCGTTGATTGCTTGCGACAATGTGGCCTTATTGATATTCATCTTCTCAGCAAGACCTGTTATCGATATTCCTTGCGCCTTACATATTTCTTTTACTCTCAAACCAACCATGACACCTTAACCGTTGAATGAAGCGACAAAGATAATAATTATTGTTAGGCTATATCCTAACGTTAGGTTTTATCCTAACATTTTTTTAATTTTTTGTTTGCAATTCAAAAATGTTTCGTACTTTTGTTGTGCTTAATAAACCCATTGGGCGGATAGCCCAAATGTTTCATTGTGGGCGTTTTTTATGTCCGGTTTAGTCTGTTTTAAAGATTTTGGTAACGTGTACCCCTGTGCATTCGTTGTAATGACGTATGCAACTAATCCCAATGGGTTGTTAAGCAGCAGGAAAGGCACGTTACTTTTATTTAAAACTTTTGTTATGCTTAACAACCAAAAAACAGGAAGCGCGGAGCCTCAACAGCGCAAAAGTGAATTAGGGGATTTTCTTGAATCCCTAAAGGATAGCCCTATTGCAAGCGAAGATTATTACTACAGGGTTATGAATCTTTGTGATGCGGTAAAGACCATTGCATGTGACATTCTTGATGCGGTTGAATATGCCGAGCGGAAGGACAATAATGAAGCGTCACTCCGTAATCTTCGATCAATATCCGGTTACTCCTGTCAAATAATATCCATCTCGGATGCGTTATACGATCAGGCGAAACATTTCTCGGATATATCTGACATATTTTTTTACTATGAAAGGGAGCAAGAAGAACTTAACCAATCAAATTGAATGCCATGGTACAAATGACTGAAAAAGGGTTCATAATCACCTTTGAATATTGTATTGACCCGTTGACTGATTTAAAAATGCTTCATGATCAACTTATCCAAATGCTTCAATCTGACACAGAGGCATGCATGGAGGAACGGTGGCATGTGTTAGAGTTATTACGTCATCTGATCCCGGATTACAATTCGCCAGTAATTGAAAGTCTGATCAAATATTACAGGGTGGGGAATTCGTAACCGGATAAAGCCAAGTGATAATAGTCCAAACTTGGGCTAAGGGGAGTCGGAAATTTAACGGCTCCCTTTTTTATTTACCGGTGAAAAGAAAAAATACTGCTTCGGGCAACGCAAGTGCGATCACTCGACTACGTTTGTCGACCGTGTCCTGTCAATCTGACCAAGCACAACCAACTCTCATTTTTCAGCGTAGCAAGGTTATGTTTTTGTCCTACAAAAACCCCTTGGCGCTCCTGCCGAGCTCAAAAATGTATCAAAGTAGGTGTCAATTTAGGTGTCAAAATTTGATGCCTGAATTATTTTGTTTTACGATTTGAATGTTTATATTTGAGTAGTAGAAAAAATACCGAATGTGAAAAGCTGCAACGAAATTGCAACGAAGTAAAACAAAAAATCCCTGCGATAAATTCGCAAGGCTTTGATTTTCAAGTGGAGATAAGGGGAATCGAACCCCTGACCTTTTGACTGCCAGTCAAACGCTCTAGCCAACTGAGCTATACCCCCATTTGCGGGTGCAAAGATAGATAATTATTTCAAACAAAAACGGGAATACACAAATTGTATCTATTTTTTAATCCTCTTCGATAAAAGATTAGAAATGATGCGTATCAGCTCAAAAATAATCACAGCTTTTGAGGGATGGAGACCTAACCAATGATAGATTGACCTGTTATGAGTACTCCCGGGTAAATAAGTCGACGTTTCGACATTGTCGTTTTATGTTGACTATCTTCGCTTTGCGTCAATTGTCAATTATCAATTGCTTAGCACTCGTAGACTGGGTTTTTACGAAACAACATTTTGAGTCTGTCACATCAAAATTTCTTGACGACACTTGATCAGAGTGTGATAAAATATACAAATCCTGTTAGTTTAGATAGCCTCTTTTTCAGGATTTTCCACTTTTATATCAATGGTTTTCATTTCCTTTTTAACATTTTCCATTGTTTCTTCCATTGTTTTCATCGATTCCTGAATATTCCGTTGCATGGCCTCCATGTCAAACTGATATTTAAAATCATTATTATTCAAATTGAATCGAATATCGTTCAGAACAGGTGAAGAAAGCGCCCAATCACTGACCGGGTGAGACATGATTTCCATGTGGTTACCGGCGCCCAGGCGAGCTAGAGAACTCCGGATACGGCTCAGGTATTGGTCCAGCTTATTGATGTCGATATCACCCTTGATATAAATGGCGGAAAATTGTTCCTTTTGTTGCCTCAGCACAATGATTTCATTGTTGTTGTCGTTCACCTTTTTCAGGAAGTAACTTAATACATTGTTCTCTTCTTTATTTACTTCCATGTATGGTTCGTATTTAGATGAAACAAGTACTTTACGGAAATCGGCAAACATATCTGCCGGTTTTTCAGCTTTTGATACTGTCACACTGCTGTATGCTTCCGGCACATTTAATGTTGAGGGTGATACGGTCCACGCGAATTTCATTGACGATTGATCTTCGGCATTTTCTGCAGGTGCTGGTTTGGACGCTTTCGCAGGAGAGGTCCTTGCAGTAGATATTCTTGAGGATGATTGTTCGGACGAAGCAAAAATGGATTGGAGCATTTGTTGCGATACTGAAACATTGGTTACACCTTCGCGCGAACTGTACTTTTTCAGGAAAAGATCTATGGGATTGTTTTGTGCCTGAACAGTCAAGGAAATAAACAGGCATACAAGGGTTGAAAGGATAATGTGTTGCTTTTTCATGGTTTTTATTTATTAAAGTTTTATTTTTATTGCATATCTAAAAAATCCAAGGCGTCGATTGCTGGATTACCTTCTATTGGCTCGGTTACATCATCGATGGCTTCTGCGGCATGTTTGCCGACAAGCGACAGATCGTCATAGCATATCCCATTGACAACTACATATGTGCCTGTGCACGAAGTGACAATCGGCTCTTCCTGCTTTAGTGTGAGTAACCCTGTAATTAACAAACATGCGGCAATTCCGGCTGCAGCATACCACATGATGGGGCGGTAGCGTGGTTTAATTTCCACAATTGGACATTCTTCCGCAACAGGCTGTTCTTTAACCTGCTGCATATAAGCAAATATGGAACGATACGGCTGTAATTCGGGAGCTACATCACCTGAACTAAAATATTCACGTAACCTTTGTTCATCTACGTCTGTCGATTCGCCGTCGTAATATCGTTCCAATATGCTTTTTACTTCTTCAATATTATTCATGACCAGTTAAATTTATTGATTTTGAAAAATTCTTCCCGCACCCTTTTCCGTGCTCTCGAGAGATTAACTCGTACCGAACTTTCGTCACATCCTGTGATTTCGGCAATTTCAGCAGGTTGATAGCCTTCGATATCACGCAGGCGAATGATCATGCGTTGCATCTCGGGTAAACGACTGATGATACGGGTTACCATTTCCACCGAGTCGGTTTCTTCGAGCTGTCGATCGGGTGTTGGAGTGATTGCTTGCATGGTGTCGAATGCGTGATCTGAACCGGGTTTACGGGCTCTGATTTTGTTGATGCAGATATTTTTTCCGATTTGTACCGCCAACGCTTCGACACTCCGGTATTCGGCCAACTGGCTGCGCATTACCCAAAGTTTGAGCATCACCTCCTGAACCGTATCCTCAGCATCGGCTTCATCGCGGAGCATCCTCAACGACAGCTTGTACAGCTTTTCCCGTACAGGGAACACTTGTATTTTAAATATCTGAACATCCATTTATCCAAAGACAAACATAAAGACAAAATGTAACATCGTTTTTCGTTTTTTTTCATTTTTTGAAAAATACCAAATAAATATCAATGTCGTTTACTTAACAACTGTCAGCGATTTCGCCATTATAATGGGAGACGCTCTTTCCTTATAATGGTTGACACATCGCCACGATAATGGCGGGCACATTGCCACTCTGCGAGACTGATTCGCTAAGTTTAAGGGGTGAAGACAGAATAAGGCGGCTTAAGTAAACGACATTTTTTATCGTATGCGAACACGGAATAATAAATGAGATTTTATTCTAAATATTGTGTTAGGAATGCGCCCAAAATAAAATTCCCATTTCCAATTATTTCATGTTATCTTTGTTCAGCAACTTAACCAATGAAATTCCAGACATGAAAAACTTTTATTCGTTAGAGATTGAATCTCAGATGCGTCATTTTTTTGAAG
>JAVBNI010000285.1:0-7810 GCA_031551645.1 Bacteroidales bacterium
AGATAACGATAACAGGCATTTTCTTCCGGAAATCGCTCATAAAAATATATAGAATTAACCCCCATAAATCGATCTCTTGTGCCCATGCTACAAAGGTAGCATCATTTTTTAATTAGTGCGCACTAAGCGCCTATACCGATAAGTTTATTTGTTCTTTTTATACATTTTTTACTGTTGGTGGTGTAATACAGGCACATAATGATCATATCACCTTTTGTTTACCCGTTCGTAATTACCTGCAAAGATAACGGTTTAGGTGGTATTTCAAAGAACTTGTTATCAAGCGGTAATTGCAAACCCGCCTACCCATTGCGAGCAGGTTACCTGATAGCCAGAGCGGCATTACAAATACCACTCAACGGTACTCATTTACCGATTGTCATGGGGCTTTTTGAAATTTACGCCAGTGAGAATAACAATATAGTCTTGTTTTTAAGCAACTTTATTGAGAGTAATATATCTTTTTATTTATCAGATGGTCATTTTGAAATATCAAGTCCTCGCTAAATATATACATCGTTGATATACAAAAGATGAAAATGATCGTTTAGACCGAACTCACGTTAAATAAGTCTCTATTTTTCTACCCATTCTTTCCAATAAGTTTCAATATATTCATAAAAAGGCATGATGCCCCCTTTCTCTTTATGTATTGCCCATAACTTACTATTATTATCTATCCCCACTAATCCGTTGAAATAGCCATAAACAGGATCTATAAAGCAAAACCAGTGAGTTATTTTATATTCAAATGTTTTCTTGATTAAATTAGAATAGTGCTGTTCAGAACTTACATAACAATAAGTAGTCTTGATGTTTGTTGAGGCAACCGGATGATTGTTATCGTCATAAATAAATCCTGTTGCCCAAACAAGAGCTAATTGCTTAGACCGTTGATAAAAATTTGATCGAAACTTTTTTGATATATCCTTTTTTCTTACCGATAAAGGCATAATCTCCAAATGCTTTAAAAATTTCATGGATAAATAGTCATCTTTGGTCATAGGAGAGTCGACAACCAACAAATATTCCAACCAACAAAAATATTGCTTATCAGAATGGTAACAAGTCTGTTCCTTAAATTGAGATAAGGCGACTTGTCGAGTGGCATATATGACATTTTCTTTGATAATCGTATCATTATCAAATATCAATGATGATTGGGAAAATGCATCTAACGATAAGCAAATAAGCACATTGCTCAATAGACGCCATTTAAAAAAATACAATATCTTCATATGTTATCTAAATATAAGATAAAAATTGGGTTGAATCTTATCATAATTATATGTCTTAAAACCGACACCATCCATTACATTGATTTTATAGGTTGTTTTTATAAGTTTTCCAGCTTTCATCACAACTTTCTGCGTTACACTCCTTACATTGACTGAATGGCCAACGTGGTTTGGACCTCTTGAAATAGTAATATCCATAAGTGCCCTTTTCCCTTTAGCCATTTCAGCAACAAGTCTATTCGGATCATTTGGAGAGTATACATTGCCTTTGCTCAGGCCTAACTTATTAACGAAATTATCTAAATCGTTGTACGATAATGGATCCGTTGATGTGGAACCGGGCCTCATTAAATAACGAGAATCTTCAACTGAAATTTTGTCGCCAGTGATACTTTCATAAGCAGTTTTTGCGGTGTTAGGAATGCAATCATTTTCACCAATTTGTGGATTCAATTGAATATTGTGTTCTGCTAAAATGGATTCCTTTACAGTTGCTCCATCCCCAAAACGTCTTCCATCAATCATAGCGTCAATTCCTCCAGCTATTCCTCCAATCGCCGCACCAGAAACTCCGCCCACGAGTCCATCTAACACTCCTTTTCCTAGCGCTTTCTGAAAACTACTGCCATCAACTAAAGAATTACCAAATCCGGTTGCAAAACCGCCTGCAAATCCGGTCGCTCCACCAACTGCAGCTCCGGTTAAAAAGCTTGTAGTAAAACTTGTTGATATTGTCGTCATTGCTGCTTGCGTGCCTATGAAACCAGCGCCAAATCCAGCTCCGGAAAGTGAAGCTGTTACTCCCATTCCAATTCCTGCACTCAATGCGCCGGCAGCAGCACCTGTAACAAAATACCCTAATCCTTTCGCATTAAATTTGAAACCATGAGTGGCCCAGTTAGCAACACCTCCGACAATAGCCCCGATCAAAAGATGTATCCATTCCCCATCCGGATCCGTATAAATCAACGGATTATTCCATGCATACGCATACCTGTTAAAACTTTGTGCATACAAAGGGCTTTGCACATACGGGTCTGGGCTGAGGAACCTGCCGACAACCGGGTCGTACATCCGGCCGTTCATGTTGATGAGAGCAAATTCATCCAGGTGTTCATGGCCGGTAAAGCCTCGGTCGAATATCAAAGAACGGTCCTTATTCACGAACGTGCGGCGGCCCCAGGCATCGAAGGTGCATTTTTGTTTGACATTGCCGACAGCATCGGTTACCAGGACAATATTGCCCAGGTGATCGGGGTGCACGTAGTGCATCACGTCTTTGAGCGTCGTACTACCTTTAGTCTGCTTTACCCAAATACCGCACAGACCTTCGCCGCCGGCGATATAATACAGGTGCGTCACCGTATCGTTTTTGGTCACCTGTTCGTAATTACCTGCGAAGATAACAGTTTTTACGGTTGCATTGTTCTTTTTCAGTACCGTTTTTATCCGCTCCTGGCCGGGACCGTAAGTAAAGTCGATCCGGTAATTGCCTTCGGTTACATAGCTTGCTTTCTGGAAAGGGGTGTAACCGATGGTCTGGTCGTTGTCCGGGATACCGGTATCGAAAGTTACATTGACCAGCGCATGTTTCTTGGTGGCGTGGTAACTATAGCTTCCCAGCCCGGTTTTTGTTTTGATGTTGCCGATAGCTGTGAGGTCATAGGTAACATCCATCACCGATCCGCCACTCGCGGTTCTCAGGCGGTAGAGGTCGTCGTAGGTGAAAGCTTCGGTAGCATTGATCACTTTCCGGTTGTTCAATACCCCTTTCACCGGGTCGAATGTAAAGGTGAAATCACGTACATTACCGCTGGTTTTCATGGCTGTGAGCAATCCCTTGTCACTGTAGTCGGTGGTGGTAGTCATATTACCCAGCGTTGCAGTGGTGCTTCTGCCGGTCATGCTGCTGAGCGACCAAACCACGCCGGAACCCACTTTTACATTCTCCAGGTTACCATAGGCGTCGTAGGCGCGCGTTTCGACGACGCCGCCGGGATAGGTCACCGTGGCGATGTCGCCCGTGGTATGGTAGGTATAGCCGGTTACGAAATCCCCGTCGCCTTCTATGTGCCTGGTTTCGGAAAGCGGTCGCCCCACGTTGTCGTAGGTGTAGGAAACGGAATGCTTGCCGATGGAGTCGGTTACGCTCAGCAACCGGCTTCTGTCGGTGGCGGCGTAGGCATATTTGATCACCCGGGCGCCCTGTTTGGTCCTGGCCACCTGTCCCCAGTCATCGTAGTTGGTATATGTCTGTGCCAGGGCGTCCGCCTGTTTCAACACTCTTCCCAGGGCGTCGTACTCGTATGTGATGGTTCCGGCGTTGGGGTCAACCAGTTTCGACTGGTTGCCTACTTCGTCGTATTCCATCGAATAGCTGGCTCCTGCTGCTGCGATACTTTTGGGTTTTCCGGTCGAGTAGTAGGTGTAGGTTACTTTATTGTTGCTCCGGTCGGAGGTCTCGGTAATATTTCCCGCCGCATCGTATTTTTTCGAGGTTGGTTTTCCATCGCGTGTTGTCGTTACCTGTCCTTTCGCATAGGCGTATGTTACAATGGCGCCGCCCGGTTCCGTTTTGGTGTTCAGCCGCCCGTCGCCGAGATAGGTATATTTGGTCGTCAGGCTGAGTAAATCATGGGTAGAGGTACTTTCCTTGAGTTGTCCGGTTGCGAAGTACGTATTGACAGCGCTGATATCCTTGTCCTTAGGTCCCTTGGTACGGGTGGCCAGTTCCCGTCCCGCGAGGTCGTACTCTGTTTTTACTTCCGCCTGTCCTGTGACCTTACCGGTTACATAGTAACCGTCCTTACTGTCCTTCCAAAGGGTTGCATTGCTTTCCCTTCGCCCGTCGGGATAGGTTGTTTCGGATAGCCGTCCCCAGCCGTCATAAGTATAAACAGTGGTCAGTCCGGCAGGGTCGGTCTGTACCTGCGGGTGTCCCCATGCGTCGTAAGCGGCCCGGATGGTTTCGGTACTGGACGCATCGCCCGGCTTTTGGGTGACACACATTTCCACAAACCGTTGCGAAGCATCGTAGGTGTATGTTTTGAGCATCTCCCTTGTCGATCGGCTTTTGAAGGTAAGCTTCGAAGTCTTCACATTCCCGTAGTCGTCGTAGGTGTGTGTGGCGGTGGTCTTTTTGTCCGCCGGTGCATGGTCGTTTTCGACAACTGAGTTGGCGTGTCCTTTGGCAGCGTCGTATTGGGTGGCGGTCTTGCTGATGGTCCGCTCGGCGCTGTCGTCCTTGTGCTTCTGCGTCACGGTCACCGTCCCGACGCGGTTGGACACCAAGGCGCCTGCCGTTTTTGTCCAGCCGGCATAGGCCGTTGTACGTGTCATGTCGGTTCCCCATGCAGTTTTTTCTTCGGTCGGATTGCCATCGTCATTAACAGTATAGGTGGTGGTAACTATATTGCCGTCTATGTCCTTTTCTTCCCGTTTTTGCGCATACATCCTGAACCGTTTGTTATTCGCATCAATATCTTTTATGTCAAAGGTGACGGCAGTTTCGGCAGTTTTGCCTCCGCGGGTGGTGGCGCTTACCGTTTTCGACGGCACGCCTTTGGTCAAGTTGAAGGTGTTGGTGGTTTGTACCACGGTGCCGGTAGCTGTATATTCGGCCTTCGTGGAGGTAAAGCCCAACATGCCTTTACCCTGCACGTGCACCTTACCGTCACCGTATGTGTAATTAACGGTGGTTTGTGCCAATAGCCCATTGTCTTGTTTGATTGACTTAACCACATAATCAGGTCCAACCAGGCTTGCTATCGGATAAGCATTATTCCCTTTGCTGTATACCGTTGATGTGAGCGGGGCGTATTCAATGAGCGTCTTCTGATTATACCCGTTCACCACCGAAGCCAGCAATTGGCCTGGATTACCTGTGGCAAATTTGTACATTTGCCCATCGGAGTTGATTAGTTCTACAATACCGTTGCCGTCATAGTCGCCGAGCGTGGCTGAACCTACATTTATCATGCAGTCCTTCGTCAGGCAGGTATAGCCTGTCCCTCCCGCTTGTACCCTGAACTGGTAACGTATCTGTCCCACCGCCAGGTATGACCCGCTTCGCTGGCATATCAAAAGGTCGGGTGAACCATCGGCATCAACATCCGCTGCAATGGCACGAATAGGAATAGATGATCCGGTATAGTTTTTCAAACGGACAATGGAGTTTCCCGATACGTCGGCTAAGTACAACCGGTATCCCAGGTTAAGTTGTTCGCTGCGGTAATGGTCGGAACTTTCCGGATGATTCGGGTAATAGGGATTGTACCTGGGATCGTCATAGCAATATGACGGGCAATATACATAACTGTTTGTCCGGGAATCAAGCACATAATCGCCATTGGGATCCGGGTAATAATTATATCCCGATTCCGTTTCCTGGCTGCACATCAGGAATTCGGATATGCCGTCATTATTGATATCCACAACAGAAAGCAGGCGATCTGTCAGGGTGGTGTGCTTGGTAAAATTGTTATTGTTCTCATTTTGCGTGTATACCGATTTCCCATCCGATGTCACAAAATCCATTCGTCCGTCTCCGTTAAAATCACCCCACTGGGCATTGGAATAATAAAGATACCCGTTGGTGCAGCCGATTGAATCCAGGCTGCGGGTTGTGTTGTTGTATTCATATATGTAGTTTTCGACCATCAGTTCGGCTTTTCCGTTCCGGTTAAAATCCATTCCGCATTTGACGAGCCTCCTGTAGAGGGGATAAGCCGGAAAGTCTTTGCGGTACATCTGGCTGGCAATTGATGTGCCGGAAAGTTTGTAGATGGTAAGTACACTGCCTGTTTCATTCAATTCGTTGAGATCAAAATATGATATTTGCCCGGACAGATATTTGCATACGTGTGAATCGAGTTGATATTTAAGCGTCATCACAGCCAGTTCGGATATGCCGTCGCTGTCAAAATCACCTACTGAATACTCTATTGCTCTGTTCATCCGGCCAATAACAGTCTGTAGCCTGTCGTTTGTATATGAGCCATATCCGCAGAAATTGATCAGTTCCTGTTCTAAGGTTATTCCGCTACTATTACTCGGATTCAAAGTAAAATAGGATGTATTGTTGCTGCTGCAAAACTGATTCCCGCCGTATATGCCTTTGTATAGCGTCCATTTGTTACCTTCCTGAGGCACTTTCAAAAGGTCGGTGATGCCGTCACCGTTGAAATCAAACGAAAGAAGTTCCTCATTTGATCCGATCGAACTCAAGGAAGTAATTGGTGGACTCAAGTTTACTGTAGGCCCCGTCCAGGTGAAAAGCGTGGAATGGATGCTGTCCCCCTGCGCGTTTTCCTGCTTTACTTTGATCAGCTTGCTTATCCCGTTCGTCAATGCGTAGTTGAATACATACCTGCCTACCCGGTTGTTTCCTACATAAATGTTGATATGTTTCAGTAATACGGTTTGTGACATGACATCATTCCTGTTCCGCACGGAAGCTTTCCATACATCGTCGCGTTTGTCGTAGCCGAACACCACCGAACAAACCGTGCCGTTGCGGTGCCCGTACGTGATCTTTTGTATGTATTGTTCCCCCTGGTTGTTCTGCTGGTAGGCATAGTCGATGAAATTGTTATATGGATCCGTTACCCTGCTGATCCACCAGGCCACCGTGTAGCCGTTTCCTCCGTCGGGATGGCTGCGTGCGTCGGCGGTTTTGCCATATTCGATGGTTTTACCGTCTTTGGTGGTCATCGTGTATGAATACGGGTACGAGCCTGTTTTTTTGATAACGGCAAAGCTTTCGTTTTCGGTGCGGTACTCCGTAGCATCAAGACCCGGTTTACCACTGGTGGTACTGATCAACCTTTGCCCGTCGAGTATCAGCCGGTCATCCAAACCGCTCATGTCAAATTTCATGGGGCTTGCCACACCATCGTGGTAGATAGTTTTTCCCGTACGGCTAATGGCCGACAGTCCCGATAACCCCCATCCGATACCCATGGTTCCGTTGGATCCCTGGCTGTTGTAGGTAACAGCTAATTGGGGCGTCATCCCGTTAACGCCTTCGGGTAGCGCGATCGGTATGTTGTATATGGCGCCGCCTGTGGGCGATACGTCAATAGCGCCGGCAATACTGCCCACTGCCAGGCCGGTACTCAACTGCCTGTTGTGTGGATGCGCCTGGTCAGACTGATTGGTAATTTCCGGCTTGTAGTCCGGATTGCATAGCAGCGTCTCGTCAATACGTGCTTTATAAGTATAGGCGCCTGTGGGTTTGGAATGAAATCCCGGTAGCAGCCGTATTTCTTCCCGGGCCACTGTCTCGCGGTTTGCATTTCCCGCCTGTACCGTGTTCACAGTCACTTTGTCTTGCCCGTATGCAGTGATACAGGATACTGCCAGGCTGATAAACATCATATAAATAAATTTTTTCATAATGAAAGAGGGATAATGGTTAATGATGAATTATAAATTATAAATTATGAATGATTTTGTCACACGTCACCTGTCACTTTTTGATATTCTTCACTTCTTCTACTTCTTTTCTCAAGGCTTCTATCTGCCGTTGCTGTTCAATCACATAAAGCGTCAGTTCTTCAATCTTCTGCAAC
>JAVBNI010000243.1:0-10745 GCA_031551645.1 Bacteroidales bacterium
GATAACGATAACAGGCATTTTCTTCCGGAAATCGCTCATAAAAATATATAGAATTAACCCCCATAAATCGATCTCTTGTGCCCATGCTACAAAGGTAGCATCATTTTTTAATTAGTGCGCACTAAGCGCCTATACCGAAATGTTTTTTTACATTTTTTATCATGGAAATTAAAAGCCTGAAAATTTCACGGAAAATGTTCCATATAAAGATGTAAAAACACCCCCAAACGTTGTCTGGGATTCAGGATTATGCTTGATGACAGATAGTGCCGGCTAAGAGATCCCGGTTTAAACAAAATATGTCTTGGAGAGTACTTAGAATTGTTAACCCTGCTTATCCTGTGTTTTCTTTTCTTCCGGAGTGATGATCAATCGCAACGAAGGATCGTATGTAAAGTAATTCCAACTCCAGTCGAGGATGGTGATAGCCTTGTTCTTTGTCCCGAGAATCGACACCAGATGGACGAACATCCACAGCACCCATGCCATGAAACCGTGAAGACGGATAAACGGAAGATCGACAACTGCTTTGTTACGTCCAATGGTCGCCATGCTACCCTTATCGTGGTAATGGAATGGCTTCATCTCTTTTCCGGTTAGCAATAATTGCAAGTTTCGTGATAGATTCTGGGCATGTTGTAAGGCGGCTTGTGCCATTTGCGGATGACCATTGGGAAATTTCGTTTCAGTTTGCAGGCATACATCACCGATAGCGAATATCTGTTCAAAGCCTTCTACACGATTATATGCATCCACTTTCAAGCGCCGTCCGCGCCCCGTATGTTTGGGGGTCGAAAGCCCTTCGAGAACATTGGCTGTGACCCCGCTTGCCCATATCACCGTTTGTGTGGTAATGGTTTGTCCGTTTCCCAGGATAATATCTCCATCGATGTAATCTTTTACAGGTGTGTTGAGAATAACCTTAACTCCCATTTCTTCCAGGAAAGATAATGCCTTTTCCGATGATGAGTCCGACATTCCCGCCAGTAATCGCGGTAATGCCTCTACCAGATAAATCTGCATATCGGAAAAACTGATATCGGGATAATCTTTGGGCAAGATGTATTTTTTCATTTCGGCTAAGGCACCCGACAACTCCACGCCGGTGGGACCGCCACCTACCACAACAATATTAAGCATGTTGGGATTATTGGTACTAATAGCCGTTTCAAACAGGCGTAACAGGCCATTTCGTAATCCTAAAGCTTCCCCTACTGATTTCATCGGCAAAGCGGCCGCTTGTATGTGTTCCATCCCAAAGTAATTGGATGTACTACCGTTGGCCACCACTAAATAATCATATGTAATAGTCCCCGCGGTAGTTTCTACCATATTTTCTTCCGGAATTATTCGTAACGCTTCACACATGCGAAAGTGCGACCCGTTTTTTTTCTGAAACATTTTGCGGAAAGGAAAAGATATGGCGCTTGGTTCCAATCCTGCCGTCGCTATCTGATACAGTAAAGGTTGAAATTGATGGTAATTGTTTTTGTCAAGCAATATCACCTGAAAATATTTTCGATTAAGTTTCCGTGCCAAAGTCAAGCCGGCAAAGCCACCACCGATGATGACTACTCTTTTCTTTTTTGTTTGGGGAATGTTTAAATACATAGATACATCAAAAATATCCTGAACATTGATCACTCAATGAAACAACAACTATACCCGAGTTTTGTTATCCTTATTGGTAAAATTTTAACACTTTGGTATATGGATGGGTCACGTACTTGTGATACTAATATTTATCGAAACCCCGGAAAATTCCTAAAACTTCCAGGGCTTCGGCTTCTGCGTAAATAATCAACTAATCATATTTCCTGTAAGCCAGCGTCTCGAGTTGCAGAGCATGTTTCAACTGGTATTTGGCAATATTACTACCCTTTATCTCGTATTTGATTTTCCCGTCGATAACAAGGAAATTGATGGCAGCTCCTTTTTCAATCGAGCCGTCTTTTTCTGTTATCAACAATACGTTTTCACTTTGTGTTTTTGTAACAATTGTTTCCATATCCTTCACATATTGCGATGCTATCATCAGGATATGACAATTGCTTTCTATCTCCGACACTTTCCGAAAATGTTTGACGACAATAGTCCGTCCCGCAACACGTTTTTGTTGCATGTAATTTTTTATGGGATCGAACGTATCAAATGGTCCTAAAATCCCAATAATAAATTCTGGTGTTTTCTGCTCTATCGGCCACGCCACAAATTTTGTGAAATTGTAAATAAAAAGCGCCTGACCTTCTGCAAGAGAATTAGCTTCCTGTGCATTCGACTTAAGGCAAAACAAACCATAACAAACAAATAATAAAATCATCCTCATAAATCACCTCCATTTTTGTTAATTATTGACTTTACTTGATAAACTCTTATTTTAAATCATCTCAAAAAAATTCACCTCAAAAAATAAGGAGTTGGTCAACGTTTTTTCCCAAGTCATCCCAGGTTTCCAACCACTCGTCAAAATTAAATACGCGAAACTCCCATAAAGGTTTCTTATTTGGAATATTTTTTTCTCTTTTTTATGTAGGTTTTTCTTTAGTGTACAATGTTGAATTGTAGAATTGTTGAATGATTGAATAACTAAATTGTGGAACTGTGGAATTATATGGTAGTATACAGCCGGTATTAAGTTAATTCCAAAGAAACGTTATAAAAATCAATAATTCACTAAATATATGCGTATTGCATTTTTAAACTTTTAATTTTTAATTTTTTAAGTAATCGGGATTTTCGCTATTCCATCCCTGCACGTCCCACGGCATATCCGATTGTTCCCAGCAGAGCCACCCCGCCGACATAGGTAACAATCGAAGTAATTGACGGCATCTGAAGGTGGCTGATGGCCGTTATCAGACTTCCGATTTGGTTGAATATGGGAGTAATGCCTTGTATAGCTATGGTAAGCGACAATCCGGTAACCACGCACAATACCATCACCACCTGGGGTAGTATGGATGCCCGCTCAGGTAGGTGGCTGACCACACGTTCCGAAAATCCATCATCGGGAATATCGGACTTCTGAGCATTGAATATCTTTTTTAAATCTTGATCGTTTATCATCTATTTGAATTTTAAACGTTGAATCTTAAATTTTAAATTCTACCGGTCGTATCCAGAATTTTTGAAATAAACCGATAATTTTTCCTTTCCCCTGAAAAGGTGCGATTTAATGGTACCTGCGGGACAGTTCATGATTTGAGATATTTTGTCAACCGGCTGGTCTTCCATATAAAACAGCAACATGGCCGTACGCTCGTCCTCCTTGAGTACCGTTAATGCCTGTGCAAAATCCATGCTACGATCACTGTCGGGACTGTCTGTAACCATCCGGTCGCCGATAATTTCAACATCGACCCTGCTTGCCGGTTTTTTTGCCCGGATATAATCGTAAAATGTGTTATAGGCGATACGATAAAGCCAGGTGGAAAACTTTGCTGCCGCACGGAACGAACTGATGTTCAACCAAGCTTTTACAAAAGTGTCCTGTGAAAGGTCTTTACTCAGTTCCTCGTCACCACCCGTCAGGTTAAAGAAAAAACGCCGCATGGGCGACTGGTACACTACAACTAATTGGTTGAAAGCGTTCCGGTCGCCCAATAGCGCTACACGCGATACCAGCAATGCATCATTGGGTATTTTCATTGGCACCGTGTTTCTTTTCGATGAAATAGATAATCAAATAACCGATCCCGACAACAAACGGAATAATTCCCAAGGATGCTCCTTTCATCGTATCCTCCGGATCGGTTACAATCGCCAGAAACAGCGAAATACCTATTCCCATGGCAATACAGATGATACCTGTATTCAAAGGACTCTTTTTTTTCGTGGTTAATGCAAACAAATCGGTCGGAATTTCCTGTCCTTTTTCAATGGCTTTGCCATATAATTCCGCTTGCAATTTACTACGTTTATTCCGTTCATTAATAGAAAACCAGACAATCAAAATGACCATGATGAAAGGAACAAAAAATATCCCAATAATTCCTAATACTGATTCCATAACTTATTGATTTAATTTGTTAATTTTATGATGTTTATTATATTTATTTTACTGTATTTTCTTTAATGATCCGCCACCCGATAAGGAAACCTTTTGTGCAACAGCATCACCCCTATATTTGACCCGTCCGCCACCTGATGCAGCAACTTCAATGGTTTCGGTAGCGGTAATTTCAGCTGAACCACCTCCCGACATATTGGCGGAGAAATGTTTGGTGGTAAAATCAAATCCGTTGACCCGTCCGCCACCCGATGAAGACATCCCGTATTCATATGCCGATCCGGTAAGCTCCAGTTTTCCACCGCCACTGGTACTAGTTTTCATTGTCCGGCAATCGACTGTCATGATACCGTGTCCGCCGCCACTCATACGGACGTCCACCTTATCGGCCGTTACCCGGATATTCATCTTCCCGCCGCCGTTAAGCCGGGCATCCAATGCATCACTGCACTCTACCTCTCCCACGATGGAACAACCTCCCGAACCGTTAATCGACAAATGATCGGCACTGACCGTATTAACTAGCTCCACCTTCGTTCCGCCCGATGCCGACAAGGCATTGATCGTCCGAACCGAAAGATAAGCGATCAACTTTGGATTGCCAATAAAATTAATGCCATTTTTTCGTTTAATACACAAGGTACCGTTTTCTACATTTGTTTCGATGTATTGAAGCAGGTTTTCGCGCGCTTCGATATCAAGGCTTTCCGTATCACCCTGGGTAAGGATAAGCTGAATACCACCGCTTGCATCCACTTTCGAAAAACCTTCAACCGCACGGTGTTCCCTGACAACATCACCCGACGGCGACACGAACTTGCCGGTAGAAAAATGTACACATGAAGTTACCCCAAGGAAAAACAGCATTCCGATAGAAAATAATGTTTTCATGATGTTTGATCGTTTATGATATTTGAATTTTCCCTTTAGACGTAAACGAATATGCATTTGGTTGCAAAGGATATAATTTTTTTATAAAAATTTAAGAATAACATACCGGTAAAAATAATTTGTCTGTTATTTATGTGGATCAAGAGTTAAAGCAAAGAGATAGCATTTTCATAACCGGAGGTCGTTGATCTTCGGAAAAGTAATATAATAAGGCGGGATTTTGATTTTGATATGGTTCTGTCTTGCAGACAGGTTTTTCCTCGGGTTGCGCTTAGCTTACCCGAGGTTATGAAAATACAGCTTTTCAAGCTGACCAATAAGAATCATCCAATCCTTGATTCGCATAACTTCTTTATTTCTATTTTATTCGTGTGATTATGATGCAATACAAGAATATGAAATAGAAAATAACTC
Source organism: Bacteroidales bacterium (assembly GCA_031551645.1). Classification (GTDB taxonomy): domain Bacteria; phylum Bacteroidota; class Bacteroidia; order Bacteroidales; family UBA4181; genus JAIRLS01. The sequence goes on from JAVBNI010000243.1 coordinate 5,315, forward strand.
ATCATTATCCCTATTTGTTAAAATCAGTAATATGGGTAATAGTTTGAACTTTTCGTTACTTGTTAACGATTCTGTAAAACCACATGATACAAAAGTAATTTTTAGACAATCCGCAGGAATTTCAACTTATCCCGCCGCTATCCTGGACACATCTCATCACCAGTTGTCGCTGGACAATATTCAATTTTCAACTACCTCCCTCTCTGAACCGGATTTCTTTCACCGCTTCCACCATAGCCATGAAGCCATCCACCGGGACATAGTCGGGAATAGAATTACCCGAACCAATAGCATAACCATTAGCCATTTTTCTAAACCTTGTACCGTCTTCCAATACCTTCCTATACACATCTTCGGGTTTCTCCAATATCAGGAAATTCATATCAATACCTCCCAATAGACCGATTTGAGAACTATAACGATTGATCCATTCTTCGAAAGGAGCTATTTCGTCTTCGTTTGAGTGTTTGGCGTCTATCCCTGTAGCAAGTATATCATCCATAACATTGAAGATATTTCCGCAACTATGTAGCAGGAATTTTTTATTTGCACGGTGTACAATATCAATGACTCGTTTATACTGGGGCAATATATGCTGGCAAATGGTGTCGGGCGCCAGTAAAGTCGACGATTTGAAACCAAGATCGTCTCCCATGCGGAAAAAAACAAATATATCTGCATAACGATCGACCATTTCCGACCATAATGTTACATACAGATCGCCAATCCGAACAAACAGATCCCTATGCAAATCAGGATCGAGATACTGCATTAGACATAACGATTCGTATCCCACGAGATCTTGTGCCGATTCGAAAATTCCATAGCCGCACCCTCCATATGCTTTCATTCCATCAGGCAAAGTTCTCCGGATAGACTCCAAGCGCGGCGTATATTTTCCCCAGAATAATCCGGGAAGTTCGTCCCATGGATAACGTTCAAAATCATCCCTGTTTTGAATAGGTCCCAAGCCTCCAAAAATAGCACCATGTTGGGGAAATATTTCACAAACAGCAGCTTCGTAATCAAAACCGTCATAAGTCATATCCTTCCAGAAACCGATTATTTTGGAAAAAAACAAATCCAGATCGGCAACAGGAACTTCTTCAATATCCAGGTGCTCGCCAAAATATTTTCCGATAAATGGGGCGTCGATATGGTGTTCGTACAACGGAAGCCTGTCAGGGCGGACGTTACTCACCACTTGAAGTAACTGGTGATAATCAGGTTGAAAAGTATGGTTATTCATTTGGTATGTATTGAATGAATGATTTTAGATAATGATAATTAGACTGTGTTTTTATATTTTGGAATTTATTCTTGCTGATATGGTATATATAGAGAAGATGTTATCAGTATTTTTATTTCTAACAATTGGATTATTACCTATGTAAGTCGATTCAAACTAAATCCAATTCTTTGCTTAGAAATGCAAATTTACGATTTTTTACATGATCGTTGGATCGTATTCCTAAGAAATGTGGAGACATGATGAGGCTTTGTTATGGTTCTATGTTCTCATTTTTGCAGACGCAGTTATTCTTCTCCGACGGTACCGGCAGTTTTTTCCGCTTCGTAATCCGATTTTTCGGTAAGTATCATAATGGTGAAACGAGCTCCTCCATTTTTTCTGTTGGCAACAAAGACGGTACCGTTGTGTGCCTCTACAAACCCCTTCACAATGGACAACCCTAAGCCAAGTCCCCCAGTTTTTTCACCTTTTGGCCGCCAGAACTTGTTAAATACCTGGTTCAGTGAACCAGGGTCGAAGCCGGGGCCCCGGTCGGTTACCATAATCACGAGGAACCCGTTTTCATAAAGGGTTCCTAAGCGGATGGTTGTTCCTGCGGGCGTATATTGAGTGGCATTATATACCAGATTATAAATAGCTTGTTCCATCAAACCGTAGTCAATCCGAACCAAAGGCATTGTTTCGGGAACTACCAGGTCGAAACGGAAAGGCTGGAGTTCTTCTTCCAGGCTTTCGGCCACCCGGTTAAACAGGTCGCGGATATCACACCAGTCGGGATGTGCCGCAATCCTGCCCGACTCGAGCCGCGACATATTCAGCAGGTTCTCCACCAGCCGGTTGAGCCGTCGCGATGAGTCCAGCATCTCCACATACAATTCCTTACGGATATCTTCCGACGGAATGGTAGAAAGCAACAGGTCGGAAGCGCCCATAATGGTGGATATAGGTATTCTCAGTTCGTGCGAGATAGAATTGAAAAGGGTCTTGTACAGCCTGTCCGACTCGTTCAGTAGGCTAGTTTGGTGGGCGGACATATTCAGGTGTTGGTGCTCGAATGCTTGGGTGATTTGCGCCAGGAAAGCATCCCATGAAATCTGCAGCTTCCCGCTGAACGGCTTTTCAAGCTCTGCAACCAACACACCTATTTTTTGGCCTTTCCCGATCAACGGATAATACGTGTATACCGCTGGCGACATGACACCGGTGATACGGCCGGCTGGTTTGTCATTCTTGAATGCCCATGCAGCCACTTCCATTTCTTTTTCAGATAGCTTCAATTCATCAGGAACATACTCGGAATTGGTCAATTGATAATGGTCATCGCGAAAAATAAAAAACACACGGATGTCAAAATATCTCAAAAGATTTTCCGTACTTGCCTCCACCATTTCGCTGATATCGGTTGCCTCTGAAAGCCGTTTGGTAAGCAGAAACAAGGCATTGGACTGTTTTTCACGCCTGAAGGTTTCACGCTCTTGCCTTCTGATCCTTATAGTAAGCATTCCGACGAACAGCGCCACTAAGCTAAACAATAAAAATTGCACAATATCCGAAGGATACTGCAGGGGGAAAACGAATGAGGGCGGCAGAACAAAGATAATACCGGCCAACACGGCCAATGCGGCAAGTATCAATCTCGAACTCACACGGATAAAGGCTGCCAGCATGAACAATAAGACCATTACAATATATGGCGAAGCATCCGTATTTGTTTTGTTATCGAGCAAGGCGCACAATATTCCCGTAACCAGCGAAGCTACCATCGTAATTACCAGGATGCCTTTCCCGGTATCCGGTCGATTGATGTCGAACAGCCATTTCTTCTCACGATGGTTCATTTCCCCGCAGACAATTGCCACATTGATATGCCCGCTATACCGCAGCAACCGTTTGAGGAATTTCCTTCCGGAACCGCCGGCAATCTGTCCACGGTGGTTTTTTCCGAGGACAATATGCGAAATCCTTTCCCGGCGCGACACTTCCATAAAAGCTTCCACCGGATCGGTTCCCGCCCAGGTTATAAAAGTACCGCCCAATTGCCGGGCTAATTTGATATTTTTATCCAATTGCGCCTTTTCCTGCTCGCTTAGTTTGCGGCCCGTTTCTATATACAAAGCAATCCAATCAGCGTCTATGGTCACCGCCATGGCCTTAGCCCGCCGTATAACGTACGAGGTAATCACGTCGGGGCCAATCGGGGCAAGTATACACGACCTTACTTCCGAAGACCACTTGACATGCTGCTTGTACCAGTTCTCCCGATCAAGGATCACTTGAAAAAACCTTTTCCGGATGGTCTTGATGATTTCCTCCCGGTAAATACTCTCCATATCCTTGTCCGAAATCCCGGGAATAAATATGATACCTTCCCGGTAACGTTTCATCAACTCATCGGGTTCAATATCCACCAATTCCACATCATCGGCTTGGGCAAGGAATTCATCAGGCACCACGGGCGGGATATGTCCCGTAATTTCCTTGAAGAATTCGGCATAACTCTCCAACTGCACCGCATTCAGGGTCGAAAAGACATCGATCCCGTGGTCGAGCAATTCCAATATATCCTGGCATCGTTTCCGGTAGTGGTTGCCCGACAGGCTGGCATAAGCCGGGTTGGTTGCCAGCACCACATCCGGATGCCTCTCCAGTATGGCTTCCATATCCATATCCTTGTACGGGATACCATTGTAGTCAACGATTTTTGGCGGCACTTCCTCCAGGCCATCCATCAAATTCACGGTTTCGGGCCGGGCTTGCCATGTAACAACACCGATTACTACCCGTCGTCCGTTAGCGGCTTCGGCCTGGGCGGCACGAAGCATCGCCGAAGCTTTTCCTACTCCGGGCATGATGCCGATAAATATTTTCAATCTCCCCTTTCGTCTCTCTTTGTCACGGAAGACTTGCTGTTCGCCGAAATAAATTTTCGCCATACAGTTGTATTGATTAATGATGAATTAAGTGTGTACACGGTAATGTCGAACGTTTACAAATAAAGATAGAAATTCAAAAACATGATGGACCGGGAATATTCATTTTTTTGTGCTTATTTCGGTCAAAGTTATATATTTTTTCCAAATTTGGTCATGGACTGTTATATTATCAAAAAGCAGGAATCGGCAGAAGGGATTTGCGATTTTTGCGATTGTTCATAGTTCAAAATAATTGTCGGGCTTTGTATCTTCTTTGTTCTACAATCCATGAAGGACGTACATGAGGAATATAAAACAACAATTGATAATGGTTTATATAATAAATGTGTATATTTGTAGTGCCTTAAATTTTACATTTTTCAAAATCATCCATTACAGGCGGATTTATGAAACGTTCTTATTATACATCAGAAACCAAAGTATCGAATATCCTGCAAGATAATATGCGCAGAGTGGGTATGCTGGAATTGTTCGGGATCGGGCATGGTTTCGACAGAAGTTTATCCGTTTTGGAGTTATGTAATGCATATGGTGTTAATCTTGATTTGTTCCTGCACATTTTTAACATATACACTTTCGACGATTACTTGCCGGAAAAAGTTGCCGGCAGCAAATTTCCCGTCGACCAGGCAATAGATTATATTGGCAAAGCGCACGATTTCTTTACCGATATATGTTTGGTACAGATGAAGGGATACTGCGACGCAATAGTATCTTGCCCCGTAAAAGGAGCCGGTAATGTTGCGGTGCTTTTCAAAGCTTTGAAGAATGCTACGGATGAACACGTTTCGAGTTGCCGCAAAACTTTTGCGCAATACAGGAACAGTTCCAAACCTGTATTGCCCGAACAAATCGAACATATTGCCGGACAGGAATTGAAGATCACACAGATCACGGATACTTTAATCAAATGCTTGTCGGAATTGACGTTACCCGGTGAATACCAAGTATCCCTCGATCAACTAAAATATTTCCTGATTTTCACACATGCCGATTACGGCAAACAACGGAAGATCAACGACGCAACATTTAAAGAATTGCTGCGGGATTAAAAAATGGTTCAATCAGTAATGTCGTTTAGTTAATGACACTGATATGCCTATCGACCCTTTCAGGTAGGGTGTTCAAAACTCAGTAAAAAGTTCTTTCAAAAAACGCTTCTTTTTACATTTTAATACATTTAAAATAAGCAAATTGAATAAATAATACATGATGGAATTTATTGTTACAAAACAGTACTCTATGT
>JAVBNI010000297.1:0-13176 GCA_031551645.1 Bacteroidales bacterium
GCTGGTACGCTTCCTGCAACACAAGCTGCTGGAGCAAAAAGGATGCAGATTATCCGCCGAAAGGATACGCGATGAACTATACCGGGTTCAGGAAAGTGTAATCCTGGACACCTCAAACCAAGAAAAGTATGTGATACCATAAAAACCCAGTAAAGATGCCTTAAAACTGTATGAAACGATGCATAAGCACCGGCAGGTGACGCCTTTCAGGCTGACTAACCCCCAGTGAAAAGTGTAGTGCCCTCGCGAAAATACACTTTACTGATAATCATGTCTTTATAAAATCAAACCGTCAAAGTCGGGAAAAATTCAAGGATCAATTTTATAAATATTTGTTCTTTTTTCTCCAGAGTTTTACCTTTTTGTATCACAATACCAGATATTCCACGACTTTGTAGAGGTCGCACAATGATGCAATGGGGTGCAACTTCTACGAAGTTGATCATATCAGTGGGGTTACCGTCTCCAAGTTACAATAGGGAATACTCTACGAGTATCAGCGTATTATCTCGATTTTGCGGACGTTGCCTTATGCTGAGAAAACCAAAATCACTCCCGGGTAAAACTGGGATGAAGATATTTTTTCAGATAATCTCTAACGACATCAAATAACAACGGAAATTTACTTTACAAATTCATTACCTCGCCTGTGAGTAATTTCAAAGCCGTTTCAGCTACTTTTGCATTATAAGTAGCCACAATCAAGCGATTGGTAGCGGCAATGTAACTACGTTGAACTTCACGTAGTTCAATGGCTGATATGGCGCCAAACTTATAGCGGTCCATGGAAATATCCAGATTTTCGGCAGCAAGATTTAAATTAGCCGCTTCGAAAGAAGCCAGTTTACGATTTACTTCGTAGGTGCTATAAGCTGTGGCCACTTGCGATTCAACATCTTTCCGTATCTCTTCGTATCGGAGGTCGGCTGCTTCTTTATTTAACTTGGCATTTTTAATTTCACGATTGATGTTTAATCCGTTAAACAGAGGCATACTGAATGTAGCGCCATAGTTGAATGTATTCGACTTGTTCTCTTCCACCTGTCCCGATTGGGAATTAAGCTTGCTCATGGTATAGTTTGAAGTCAGCCTCACTTTGGGGTAGCGGGAACCTTGCGTCGCTTTCAGGGAGAAGATTGCCACATTGACCGACATACGCGACAACACCACATCGGGGTTTTCGGCCAGGGCCTTATCATGGATATGTCCGTACCGGAGCGTCTGATCAATACTAATGGTATCCGAAGCAAAGAAATCGGTAATAATTTCGCGTGCCAATAATTTATTAAGCTGTATCTTGGTATTTTTCAGACCCTCCATTTGCTGAATATACGATGCTGTATCGGCATTATAATCCACCCTGGCCGAAAGGAGGTCTACTTTGGACACTTTGCCGCCTGTAAAAAGATCGTTGGCGCTACGCATGCGTAATCGCGAAATCTTAAGAATATGCTCGGTAGCCTCTATTTCCTGCTGGCGACTGACAATGTCAAAATAAACATTCATGATGGAAGCAATGGTTTGCTGTATGGATGCCCGCAGGTTTTCTTCACCCATCATTTCTAATTCCTTTAGTCTGTCATAATTGGCAAACATAGCCAACCCGTCAAATACCGTCCAATCAAGGACAACGTTGGCATTCTGATTGGTCGATTTAGCCCCGGTTTTGTCCTGTACGCGGCCATCGATGAATTTCTGATTGGTATTGGCAACACCTTTATTTATTGTCCCGTTAAGGACAACCGATGGCAACATACCTGCATTACCGATGGTAGCATTGTTACTGCTCACCTGCCCGCTGTTGCGCGCAAGTAAAATGCTATAATTGTTTCCCAATCCTTCTACAATGGCATCCGACAAGCTAAGCGACAAGGGTTCCTGTGCCAACGAGTATGTACAAAAACACACCAGGATGAAAAAAAATATTTTACGCATATTAACTCCTTAATCCAAATCTATTTGAAATTATTGTCCAGTCAAAAATGATCGACCATCATACAAGTACAAATTATTCTGAATTCTCATTTGAACTACAGATAAGTAATGATTAATGATAAATGGTTAATGATAAATGAGGCAAAGAACAATAAATCAAGTTTAAACAAATATCAAAAACGTCGATTATATCTCGCAAGGTACTTATCTGAAACTTGAAAATCCAATAAATTAATTTAATAAACCTATATTATAGATAATCTTCTTCGTTGATGATCACCCGTTCCTTTCCTGTAATAAAAATGTACATTACGGGAACGACAAACAATGTCAGGATGGTGCCGAAAAGCATCCCGCCTACCACAGCAATCCCCATCGATACCCGGCTCTCGGAACCTGCTCCAAAAGCCATTGCTATAGGCAGAATACCGAAGATGGTGGCCAGACTTGTCATCAAAATGGGACGCAAACGCGATACAGAAGCATCTTTTACTGCCTTGAGGATGGAATACCCCATATCCCGGCGTTGATTGGCAAATTCGACAATCAGAATACCATTTTTGGTGATCAACCCGATCAACATGATAATCCCGATTTCACTAAATATATTGATGGTCTGATCGAAATACCACAGTGAAAGAAGCGTTCCCATCAAAGCCAACGGTACAGAGAACATGATAATCAGCGGGTCGCGGAAGCTTTCGAATTGTGCGGCCAGAACCAGATAAACCAGTACCAATGCCAATGCAAATGCAAAATATATACTATTAGAGCTTTCGCTGAATTCGCGCGCCTGCCCGGATAGTTCCGTTTTATAAGTATCGTCCAGCACCTTATCTGAGATTTTATCCATAGCTACGATACCGTCCCCCAATGTATAGCCCTTGGCCATTGTGGCAGAAACAGTAGCTGACACGTACCGGTTAAAACGATACAATGAAGGCGTATTGCTCTTGATGGAATCAGTCAACAGATTGTCCAACTGTATCATATTGCCTAGATTGTTGCGCACATACAATGCCGGGAGATTGTCTGGCTTATTCCGGTCGGACTTTTCTACTTCGATGATCAACTGATACTGTTTACCATTCATGGTAAAATAGCCGATACGTTGCCCAGCATATGCCAACTGCATGGTTTGTGCGATTGCCGTGGTGGACACATTCAGCAAGCGGGCTTTTTCACGGTCGATACTCACTACCAATTCCGGCTTGCTGAATTTAAGGTTTACATCTGCAAACGAAAACGTGGGTTCCCGGCTCACTTCGTCCATAAATACAGGAATAATAGACCGGAGTTTGTCAAGCGTAGCCGCTTGAATGACATATTGCACTCCTTGTCCCGAACGACGGTCGCCAACTGTGGGGTCCTGGGTGACAAATATCTTTCCTTTAGTCAGGTTCCGTGTATCCACCACCAATTTGTCAGCGATTTCCTGTTGGGAACGGTCACGTTGATCCGGCTCTACAAGAAATGCACGGACAAATCCGAAACCACTACGCACCATAGTCTGCATACTTTGCAGTTCGGGAACAGAATCTTGTACCATATCAGCGATCTCATCGACATATTTGAGTGCGCTTTCGTATGATGTTCCTTCAGGCACACTTGCCCGTAGAGTGATACGGCTGCGGTCTTCAAGAGGCGCCAGCTCTGATTTGAGATTCATGAACAACACCCCAATTGCTGCAAAGGCAACAATGATGATGACCACAGCAATCCATCGCCGGCGGATAAAAGCACTGAGTCCACGGCTGTATGCATCCGTCATCGCATCGAAGTACTTTTCCGTAACGCGATACAACCAGTTTTTGGACTTCGAAGGTTTCAATATTTTCGAGCACATCATTGGCGAAAGGCTGAGCGCCACAAATGCCGATATAATCACTGCACCCGCTATCGCTATGCCAAATTCACGAAACAATCTCCCGGTGGTGCCGCTCAGGAATACCACGGGCAAAAACACACACACCAACACTACTGTTGTAGAGATGATGGCAAAATAAATTTCCTTCGAGCCCTTGAATGCTGCTTCCAGGGGCGACATTCCTTCTTCGATTTTCACATAAATGTTTTCCATCACGACAATAGCATCGTCCACCACCAGACCTACCGCCAACACGATGGCCAACAGAGTAAGCACGTTAATGGAGAAGCTAAACAGGTACATGATGAAAAATGCCCCGATGAGCGACACCGGAATGGCAAGGATGGGGATCAGCGTCGTACGCCAGTCGCGTAGAAAGATAAAAATAATCACCACCACCAGGAAAAATGCCAGGATGATTGTTTCCTCCACTTCGGCGATAGAACGGCGCACGAAGTCGGTGGTATCCATGATCACCTCGGTTTTGATGTCTTCGGGCATGTCATTTTTAATCTCGGCAAGTCGAACCTTGAATCGATTCGAAATATCCACATTGTTAGCGCCCGATTGCGGAAGGATAGCCAGAATGGCGCATGGTTCGCCGTTGAGCTTGGTGATCGACTTTTCGTCTTCTGAAGCAAATTCGGCGTAACCGATATCACCCAGTTTAATGGGACTACCATTTACTTCTTTGATGATGAGGGATTCAAACTCCGAAGGGTTGCGAATCAGTCCTAAAGTGCGTATGGTCAGGTTAATGGCTGTTCCCTCGATGGTTCCCGATGGTAATTCTACGTTTTCCGCAGTGATTTGTGTCCGTACATCAGCGGCGGTCAGGCCGTATGCTCCCATTTTAGCCGGATCAAGTTTGATACGGATGGCATAGCGTTGTTCGCCATAGATGCTGATTTCGCTTACTCCAGGGATGGTCTGCAACCGTTCCTTAAACATCCGGTCTGCAATATCCGAAAGGTCAAGCGGATTACGCATGTCGCTACGCACAGCCAACATAATGATGGGATTCGCATCAGTGTCGGACTTGAATACTGTTGGCGGGTCGCAGTCGCGCGGCAGACGGTTCTGCACTCTCGATACACGGTCGCGTACATCGTTGGCGGCAGCTTCCATATCCACACCCAATTCGAATTCCACATTGATATTGCTGCTACCGTCGCTACTGGTGGATGTCAGCGTGCGGATACCCGAAATACCGTTAATAGATGCTTCAAGGATTTCTGTGATTTGCGATTCGATAATTTCGGCATTAGCGCCGGGATATGACGTCCTCACATTGATAATGGGCGGATCGACACTCGGGAATTCACGTACCGGCAAAGATGTAACAGCGATCATCCCGAAAATGACCACAACCATCGACATCACGATGGACATCACCGGACGCTTGATACTCGTTGAGGCTAAACTCATGGCAGTTAATTGACTTTTGCGGGAACGACTGTTGTCCTCGGGGTAATTTGCATCATGCCGGAGATGATTATCGAATCACCGGGATTGATTCCCTTGACAATTTCTATCCGGTCATTGGTGCGTGTACCGGTTTCCACTATTACTGATTTCACTTTTCCACCATTATATATGTAAGCCTTTTGCCCGACCGATTCGGAAATAATAGCCTCGGCGGGCACCAGTACCACATTTTTTTGGGTTTCCATCTGTACTTCTATTTTTGCAAAAGCGCCCGGGATCAAAGTGCCATTGGGATTGGGAGTGAGCGCCTTCAATTGAAGCGTACGTGTGGCTTGATCGATAGTGGGTTCCATAGCATATACTTTTGCTGTATACTCGCCCGGTAGCCCTTCCATCCGGTATTTGATCACGGTGTTACGACCCATTATTCGTGAATATTTTTCGGGTACGGCAAACTGTATCTTGGCCGGATTGTCGTTCACCAATGAAGCGATATCCGTCCCCGGAGTGATGTATTCGCCGGGGGAAACTTTACGAAATCCGATTGTTCCATCAAAGGGAGCTATGATTTCCGTTTTGGAGATTTGCGATTGCAACAAGGCTATATCAGCCTGTGCCGCTTGCAGATTGGCATACGATACATCATATTCCTGGCGGCTGATGGCCTCTTTATCCAACAATTGTTTTTGCCGGGCTTCCACATCCTCCGTCAGCTTAAGATTGGCTTTCGCCTTGGTGAGCTGTGCCTGAAGATCGTCATCATATACCTTTATCAGCAAAGTCCCTTTACTTACGTGCATCCCTTCGTTAAAAAATATACCGGTAATTTTACCCGACACTTCACTCTTGAGGATTACTGCTTCATTGGCCTCGATAGTTCCAATTACTGCAAGGGTTTCGGTAAAACTCTCAGGCGTTACCACCTGCAAATTGACCGGAAGGGCAGTACGCGCTAATCCGCTACTACCACCCGTGGCCTGAGCCGGTTTCGACCACACTGCTTTGTAAACAATAGCCCCTACGAGTGCAAGGCCCAAAGCAAGAAGAATAATATTTCTAATAATTTTCATTGATAAAAAATTTCGATATGCTTCCGGATAGATCAAAACTACCTGTAATCCCCCAAACATCATACCGTTTGGTTTGTCGGATAGAACACCAAAAGGTCTTTTTTTAAAGCATGCAATATTAGGTAATCTCAAGCAGTTTGTGGCAATAAAATATCTTAATAAATGTTAAACCTATGGAATGATTGAAATTAAGTTATCACATTTTGCCCCTGTCAGAGTCTTGATCTCTGACAGGGGCAAAATACTCCCTGGCAGTGGCCGATAGACCCTGTCAGCGGAAGTTGGGATAAGTTATCCCTTTGTTGATGATTCAAATTTATAATTTTTCGTACACCGGCAAATTAAAAACTCCAACACTTTTTAGGAATATACATTATTTCCTAAAATCAAGCATTGCGCATTTTAAGAACATGCATGAAATTCTTAAATCTATTGTATCGGATTTTAAAAATATAAGTAATTTCCTAAAATGTATCACATATAATTTTAAGAATATGAATCATTTTCTAAAATCTATAATGTCTGATTTTATGAACCTGGGCAAGTTCTTAAAATCATAAGCATTTTTATCTCTTACCTACGAGTCTGTTTAGATATTTAAATCATGTGAATTAAAGGTTGGTTTAGTTGCGTTAGTTTGTTTTTAATTCGTTGACTGACCCGCCTGAATGACTTTGTCGGGCAGGAGTCAACGGCAATGAGCATAAAATCAAATTATTGCTGTTGACGAAATAAATGGGTAAAATCGTATCAGCTTTAGTAAGCAATATTTTTCATTCATTTTTAAACAGGCTTTATACTTTTTTCGCTTATTTTTATCGCTTGAAAAACATGTGCAGAAAATGGAAAAATATATTTTAGCGCTTGATCAGGGAACAACCAGTTCCAGGGCAATTGTATTTAATAAAGAAGGATCGGTTATCTCGGTCGCTCAAAAAGAATTTACGCAAATATATCCCCAGCCCGGATGGGTGGAACACAATCCGATGGAAATATGGCTGTCGCAAAAAGAAGTAGCCATCACTGCATTGGATAAGATAAAAATATCTGCGGCACAAATTGCAGCGATCGGTATCACCAACCAACGCGAAACGACAATTGTATGGGACAGGATAACAGGCCATCCGCTCTATCATGCTATTGTATGGCAGGATCGCCGTACTGCCGATTATTGTGACTTTCTCAAAAAAGACGAAGAACGGGCAGCCAGTATACAGGAAAAAACAGGTCTGATCATCGATGCATACTTTTCGGCGACCAAGGTGAAGTGGATTCTTGACAATGTAGAAGGAGCACGGAACAAAGCCGCAAAAGGAGAACTGGCTTTTGGCACGGTCGATAGTTGGCTGGTATGGCTCCTGACGCAAGGAAAATTGCATGTCACCGATGTCTCCAACGCTTCGCGTACCATGCTTTTTAATATTAATACGCTGCAATGGGATAAGGACTTGTTAGATTTGTTCGATATTCCTGACAGTATGCTTCCCCAGGTAAAGGAAAGCAGTGGTATATATGGTGAATCCAGCATTCCTGAATTAGCGGGTATTCCCTTAGGCGGCATAGCCGGCGACCAGCAAGCGGCTTTGTTTGGACAAATGTGCATTCGCGAAGGTATGGTAAAAAACACATATGGGACCGGATGCTTTATGATGATGAATACGGGTAGTAAGCCGGTTATCTCGACCAATAACCTGCTTTCGACTATTGCATGGAAGATCAACGGACAAACGGTGTATGCGCTGGAGGGAAGTATCTTTATTGCCGGAGCAGTGGTACAATGGCTGCGTGATGAATTAGGTATTATTAAATCATCGGCTGAGGTGGAACAGTTATGCAATAAAGTACACGACAGTGCCGGAGTATATTTTGTCCCGGCTTTTTCGGGCTTGGGCGCTCCTTATTGGAATCAATATGCACGGGGTAGTATTTTCGGCATTACACGCGGGACTACAGCATCGCATATTGCCCGCGCAGCAGTTGAAAGCATTGCTTTGCAAACTCTGGATGTATTACACGCCATGCAAGTCGACGCAAAAATAAATATAGCCGAATTAAGAGTCGATGGTGGAGCTGTGGTTAATAACTTGTTGATGCAATTTCAGTCGGATATTACGGGGGTGGATGTTGCCCGTCCGAGAATAATCGAGACGACCGCTTTAGGTGCTGCGTATCTTGCGGGATTGGCTACCGGTTACTGGAACGATATATCCGAAATAGAACAGCAATGGCAGATCGACCGGATATTCCACCCGGAAATGGAACGGCAAAAAGCCGGGGATATCGTCAGGGAATGGCGTCGCGCCGTAAATGCCGTTCAGGTATGGAGCAGGAAATAGTGAAATAATTGAGAATTGAGAATTGAGAATTTGTGCAAAACGTATAAAATCAGGATTAAATAGATGTCTAAAATCGTCGGATATATTAAGTATTTATTCCATTTTATGGATTTTGTTACATATGCCAATAGGCTGTTTTCAAAATATACACAATGTTTCCAGTCATTTTTTCGATAGTTACAAGGCGTAAATTTTCCTCAAATATTTAATTTTAAAAACATTTAGTTTTATGAACCCGTTCGTTGCGGAACTTATTGGTACTGCTTTGTTGGTTTTATTGGGCGACGGTGTAGTTGCCAATTGCCTGTTGAATAAATCGAAAGGTTTTAACGGAGGATGGATTGTTATTACTTTCGGTTGGGCAATGGCTGTTTTTGTCGGCGTCTTTGTGACAGCAGCCCATAGCGGGGCGCACCTCAATCCTGCTGTCACTTTGGCTTTAGCTCTTGCCGGAAAATTTGCATGGAACAAAGTGATCGTGTATATCCTTGCACAAATAGCCGGTGCTATGCTGGGGGCATTTTTGGTTTGGGTGTCCTATCGAAAACATTTTGCAATAACCAATGATGGCGAAACGATACTCAGCGTATTCTGTACCGCACCAGCCATTCGCAGTTACCCGAATAACCTGCTGACCGAGATTGTCGGAACTTTTGTATTGGTTTTTGGTGTGTTATTTATTGCTGCTCCTGAGGTTGGATTAGGCGCTTTGGATGCCATTCCAGTAGCTTTCCTGGTATTAGCACTGGGCCTTTCTTTGGGTGGTCCGACGGGTTATGCCATCAACCCGGCACGTGATCTGGGACCACGCATCATGCACGCCATACTTCCTATCCCCGGAAAGAGGAACAGCGACTGGGCATATTCTTGGATCCCTGTACTTGGTCCATGTCTGGGGGCTGCACTGGCCGCTTTGGTGTACGGACTCGTCTTATAGGCCTGAAAAAATATCTTAGAAATTGCTGAGTCTTATATTATTATGCGCCAAATACCAATAAAGTATTTTGCCACGAAAGCACCAAGGCACGAAAAAACTTAGTGTCTTGGTGTCTTCGTGGCTGTTTTATTGACATCAAATAAATTAAGATTTTACTCTGATGAATTTTTAAATAACCTCTTACTTTTTCACAGGCTGGTGCATCATCAAATCTTCGATGATTTTTGTTATTTGTCCGGCAGGTGTTTTCCACACGAGATATTGGTGCATTCCTGCAGGATCGTCCCGCCAACTGTTACTACCATCGGACGATGTGATCATATGGCCTCTTACCGTACCAAAATATTTATCCGCACCACGGACTCCTACCAAAACAGCAGTTTGGTCCCAACTCATGCGGCCGGCAGGATCGTCTTGCTTCAAACAAATGGTGAACGCTTCTTTTGCAGGACTGTTCGGCACGTTTGATGCGACTAAATCTTTTCCGGTCAATATCTCTTTCCCTATCTCAAAGCCACTCAATACAACCGGTGAAGGCCATTTGTCAAATACAACCTGCGAAGCCACCGAATCGCAAAAAACATTGAATTCCCGTCCTTTCGGAAAACTGCCAGCCATGGAGACCAGATATTTAACTTTCTTTTTGACCAGGTCCGTACCGTTCAACCCACTAACGTTATCCGCTGGCGATTGCAACAACGCCGCCAGGTTGGTGAAGAAACCCACAGTAATAATTGTAACCGATGTATCGGGTTGTGCAGCCAGGACACGACGATATACAACTACAGCATCCTCTGCATCCTTAGTTGCGTTTAACTTGTGTGGGAATTTGGCAGGTAACGCTTCCGCCCATTTTTCCTTGTGGACATCCTCCAAGGTTACGCCTTTGCGCGGCGAACCAACAGGTATGTCCGGACGTCCGTAATAATGGTTGATCACATCAATGCATGGTCCTGTATAAGCATACATGTTCGACGACATGGTTGCCAGGATTTTTGCTTCGCCACTGTCGGCCAGAGCATGTAATACGGTCAATGCACCCACATCATCGTAATCCGGTCCCATGTCAGTATCAAAAATCACCGGAACAGGTACACGCGACACATCCTTGCAGGAATAAACGAAAAATATGATAATTAAAATAGAAATCGACTTGAATGATATCTTATTCATAATTAATTAAACAATTGTTAATGGTAAATGAACCTATTTGAGCATTAATTTTCAATTTTCAACTGTCAATTGTCAATTATTTCCCCGTTACTAAGCCACCGGATGGCGTATCGGAATAGATAACTGCTTCCCCGGCATGAACAGTTGCACCAGGCACCGGGTTAAGCCATTTGAGACTGACCGTATGCTTTCCTTTGGGGAGTTGATATTTCCAACATACATCGTGACGTCGGACAAGATAATCGGCAGGAAGTAAAGCTGTTTCCATCAACTTTCCATCAAGATATATTTCCACCCGGGCGACATAATCTTTATTATCACTTCGGGCATATCCTTTCAGCACAAAACCAATTCCATCAAATTCAAATCCCGGAGTTTGATCAATCTGTTTATTGACAGTTATTTTCTGGACAGGATAATGCCCTTCAAAACCTTTTTCATACTTCACTGGTATTGGTTTTTGACACACAATGGTTACATTTTCCCCTTCTGTTTTCCCTCCGTTACGTTCGATTAACCCGAGCGCCTGCTTGAAGCTCATTTCGTAAGTGCGATTCAGCGAAATATTGGTATAGGCGAAGTTCATGTCTTCAACCTCTTTCAGATTTTTCAACCAGAGATCAGGGATGTTGCTGTAGCCAATAATAGCGCCTAAGATACCTCCTGCCGACGCAGGATTGCAATCCGAATCCTGCCCGCAACGTGTCGCAATATCTATCGTCTTGTAGAAATCCCCTTCCCCGTATAACAAGCCGATGATGATGTATGCACTATTGATGACCGCGTCGATATTAAACGGGACAAACACACCATCAGGGCAACCAATATCCTCGCTCCATTTTCTCTCACATTCAAACCAAGTACGTTTCCAGTCGTCGGGGTATTTTTTATGCCATTGTATCACATCGTTCATGCATTGATAATAAATACTTTGTTGCGGAATGGTTTTCAGGGCTTCAGTAACCACGAACTCGACATCGTCTGATACAAAAGCCAACGCATACATCGCACCCACATACACGCCGCCATACCATCCATCTCCATAATTCATGATGTGTCCGATCTTGTCGGATATTTCCGAAGCCGTATTGGGCATTCCGGGCGACATCAAGCCCGAATAGTCTGCTTCGATCTGGTAGTCGATATCATCGGCATGCGGATTGTTGAGCCAGTGTCCCGAAGCAGGTGGCATGATCCCGTTCAGGATATTGTAGCGTGCAGCCTGGTTGGCATGCCACAAGGTATAACCGGCTGTGGCAAAAGCCATGGCAAATGAATCAACAGGAGCGTCCAGCCCCAGACGGTCAAATACTTCCACAAATGTCAAATCCATATAAATATCATCATACAAACCCGGCATATTTTCGTACCACCATTTGATGCAGCCGTCTTTCCATGTGAGCGGGATATAGTCCTGAATCATGGTTCCATTATAGCGGAACTCGGTAGGTCCGCCATAGGTACATCCAATGGTCTGCCCTGCCCAACCGCCTTTGATTTTATCTAATAGTTTGGCCTTGCTGATAGTGATTTCAGCCGGAATACCTGTTTTCGAAACCTCTGACTTGTTACTGCACGATGCTGTAATCAATAACATTACAGATAAAATAAAAAAAGCGGTTCTTTTCATGGTTATATTTTTGAATTTATAAATGGCGATATCCGTCGATCTGATAAGTACTAACACAACGGCTTTCCCAAGAACTTCATTCCTTGTGGTACAAATGTAAGGTGTTATTGCCAATTTAAGGATCTATTCTCAATAATTATTCACAAATTTTGAAGATATCGAGAAAAATAAATACAAAATTGCAGATGTTGTGTGTCGTGAATTTCAACCTTGACACAGGGTTCGATACCATAGAAGTTAAAAGATATATGCAATCAAAATCATCAGGAAATAAGAACGAGACAAAAGCGTAAAATAATTATAGTTAGACAAATACAGTCGCAAAATATATTTAACGTTATTGTTTATCCTACTTGCAGAAGTTTTCGCAACATTGTGTTATATCCAAATACCACAACTCAGAAAGTTTGAATTTTAACTCTAAATCGTCGTATGATCCAATACATAGCTAAGAATGGCGTTTATATATTGAAAATAAATAAGTTTGTATTGCAAATTCAGTCACATCATCGGAATGGTGTATCTTTCAACACACACAAACAAATCCAAAATGAAAATCTTACATAATTTTATCTTTTTATACATTTTAGCTGTTGTTTTTACATCTTGTGATAACACAAGCAAAGATGAAGATATTCATGAGTTATCGGTAAATGGAGATTTCGGTATAGGCGCTTAGTGCGCACTAATTAAAAAATGATGCTACCTTTGTAGCATGGGCACAAGAGATCGATTTATGGGGGTTAATTCTATATATTTTTATGAGCGATTTCCGGAAGAAAATGCCTGTTATCGTTATC
>JAVBNI010000238.1:0-3515 GCA_031551645.1 Bacteroidales bacterium
AGATAACGATAACAGGCATTTTCTTCCGGAAATCGCTCATAAAAATATATAGAATTAACCCCCATAAATCGATCTCTTGTGCCCATGCTACAAAGGTAGCATCATTTTTTAATTAGTGCGCACTAAGCGCCTATACCGAAAAGATTTTATTCATCAATCATATTCGTCAGTCATTTCCAATAGATTTTATCAGCTAATATACATTTAATACAACCAAACCCATATAACTACCGTAAGAATAGAAAGTATTACCAAATACAAACGCCAGTCTTTCCATCCTTCAAATTTAGCAATTTTCCCTGAATAATCGACAGTGGTATTTACCAATTTTTCCGGTGCTGTTTTGGGTGTAAATGCCGACACCGCAAATAAAACACATGTAATCAGTATTTCAGCCCATAATCCGCGAAAGCCAAAATGCGTGGTGAATTTTGTATGCAGGAAGGGAAATGTATTGGCAGCTGTTTCGGGACTCATAATTTGATCGACTACAAAAATGGTGGCAATGATAATCCCTACAAATACCGACACTGCAGCAGCTTTAAGGGTTACCTTTTTGCTACAGATACCAAAAAAGATGGCAGGGAAAATAGGTATCACCAGGTAAGCGGTAATTGTTTGCAGGTATTTATATAACCCCTCTTCATTCTTGTGTACCAGATAAGCAGCAGCCACACCCAGTAACGTCACCAATATGATACAAATACGCCCCAGAGTAACCTGCTTTTTTTCGGAAACATTTGGATTGAATTCAAGTATAAAATCCCGAACAATCAATGTAGAAACAGAATTAAGGACGGCAATAAGTGATGTAACCAATGCTGCAATAAGCGACGCAAGGAGTAACCCTCTGACACCGGTAGGCAACAAATTGTTGATCATCCACACAAAAGTCTGCTTGGAGGCCTCGCCTTCCATACCAGGATGAAGTGCATAAGCAATAACTCCCGGTAAGGCAAATATGAAAATGGGAAGAAGTTTCAATCCGGTTGCAAACATGGCTCCCCATCGAGCATGCTTGAGATCTTTTGCAGCCAAAGCACGTTGCACATTCACCTGATCAATGCCCCAGTAAAATATCCCGGCATAGAATGCGGTGAAAAGTATCCCCCAAAATGAATACGGATCTTCAGCAGGCCGGCCGATACTCATGCTTTCGGGAACTTTGGTCATCAAACCCTCCCAACCGCCGACTTTTTCCAAACCGAAAAATAACATGACTGATGCGCCGATGATCATGATGCACACCTGTAATGTATCCGTATAAGCTACTGCCGTGAAACCTCCAATGATTGTAAAAACCGCAACCACCATACCAATACAGAACACAGTAGTCATGATATCCCATCCCAGGATACTCTTGAATACCAACGCACCGGCAAAAAGAGTAAAAGCCAATTTAGTCATCACGCTGATGATCAGCATCAATCCCGAAAACAAGGTGCGAGCCCGACGGTTATACCTCAATTCCAAGAATTCAGGAATGGTGAATATCTTATTTTTCATATAGTGCGGGAAAAGCATCGCACACGCAAACCCTAAGGTAATGGCTGTAGTTAACTCCACTGACCCGGCTGCCAGGCCGTAACGGTATGAGTCGCCTGATAATCCGATCAAGTGTTCCGCCCCGATATTCGTAGCAAATATGGATGCACCTACCACCGGCCAGGTAATTGAACGCCCTCCGAGGAAAAAGTTGGAACTACTTCCCCCGGCATTCTTTTTATAGGCCATATACAAGCCAAACGTAAGACTACCGACTATTACAAAAACGCAGATTATCCAATCTAATAAGGAAAGAGACAGGTTCATAAACGATTGAATTTTACAATTATATTATTTGCTTAAACGTTTAAGCATTTATTACACAAACACTACGGCTACCGAATAATACTTTACTTATCCAGCAATTTGCCCAAACGGTTAATACTCTGAACAGCAGCCCTGACCGTGTGATAATTGATCTTCCACGAATGTCCCATATGTGTCCAGATAGGCTCGCCTTTACGCGACATCAGCGGATACCACTCTCCTACTCCTTTGTTCACCATTTTGTCCAACACGAAACGATGAACATTTTTGTATGCTTCCCAATATTTAGGATCTTCAAACATGAGGCATCCATCCAATAAACCGATCATTACCTCTGCCTGTTGCCAGAATTCTTTTTCACGATCATATACACCACCCGAATGAGGCCCTTCGACATATACGCCACCATATTCCCAGTCAACGCCATAATTGACGGTATGGTCATTGATAATGCGGAAAACATTCCAATAGGGTTGAGGATTAGTTTTGGTGATATCGAATGAATGGAGTAACAACCAAGCCAACTCGGCATTGTGTCCGTAGCAGGTATTATCAGTGGCATTTCCTTTCTGTCCGTCTTCCGAAAAACGATCCCATCCCCAAATAATATCAAATTTGATTTGCGGAGCTATCGACCAATCTTGCCAAAATTGAGGAATACCGGTTTTATATTCCGGGTGGATAATCCGTTTCAACAATAAATCGATGTCTTCATTAAGTTTTCTTTTGTAAAGTTCTTTTCCACTACATTCATATAATGTGGTAAAAGCTTCCATTAGATGCATGTGTACATCCAATGTTTTGCGGTCTCCACCTTGACTGCCCGGGCCACAAAGCGTCCAGTCCCGCTCAAACATTTCCCAGTAACCACCATACATCGTATCGGCGCAATTGGTTTGTAAAAGGGCAAATACTTTCTCGGCATATTCCAGACCACGCGGATCGCCAGTAGCAAGAGTATATTCACTCAATGAATATATAGCAAAACTATGTCCATAAATAATTTTCTTATCGATCTTTACATTTCCCTTCCGGTCGAGCATCCAGAAAAAACCGCCAAATTCTTTATCCCACATTTTATTGAGAAGAAAATCAACTCCATGGCGGGCATATTCGGCGCACTTTCCCGCACCGTATCCGGCACGGTGAGCTGACGCCATCGTATAGATACAACGGGTCTGCGCGATCAACGATTTTTCGTCTTCGCCGGTGTCATTTCCATTTTTGTCAAAATGAGTAATAAATCCCCCGTTTACGTCATCTTTCATACGTTTTAACCAAAAAGGCAACAACTCATTATTCAAGTGATTCTCCAGTTCTTTCTTATAAAGAGCTACTTCGGTTTTTTCCATGATAATATTTGATTTTTGTCGTTTTTTAACTCTACAAAGAAACGAAATGTTGATAAAAAATCAAATATTTGAAACGTCTTTGTCAGTTTTCCAGAATAATTTTGTGTTTTTATCTTGAACGAAGATCCTACTATATCTTTTAGTAAGCGTAATGACGCTCGGTTCTCCCCGAGTCATATTATCCGATAATCATATG
The DNA here is from genome assembly GCA_031551645.1 of Bacteroidales bacterium. Taxonomy (GTDB): domain Bacteria; phylum Bacteroidota; class Bacteroidia; order Bacteroidales; family UBA4181; genus JAIRLS01. Next base: position 3,361 of record JAVBNI010000238.1, read on the forward strand.
ACTTTTTCCCGATTAGGAATGAAAACAAAATAATATGCCCAAAACTATCATTATTTGCACGTGAAAATAGCCCGTTAGGGCTTTTACGTCAGTAGAGATGCATTCAAGGATTATATATCCCTTGTCCGTAGGACATTAACCCACCGCAGAGGTTT
>JAVBNI010000022.1:0-3791 GCA_031551645.1 Bacteroidales bacterium
CCATATTCTCCCCAATAATTCCAAATCCGCTATTTTTTGTTCGTTTAATTCCGGAAAAACAATATTTGAACCTTTATCAAATTCTTTGTCATTTTTTGCCTTATCCGAAAAAGGTTTCGGTGTGTATGGCTTTACTTTTCCGATATTTTTCCCATCAATCGTAACCTGCAAATCATCCATCCACATTTTTCCTTTGTCACCAAATATTGCACCTACAATGATTTGTTGGTTTTGTGAAGATTCCATATCCAAAGTTACTTCATATTTTTCCCAATCAGTAGTTCCGAGCCTACCCTTTTTATCCATCCATTCGATGGCTATTTTGGAACCTATTTGCATCGCCAAACCGGCAAAGCCCCCATCAACATTTTCAGTTTTGATGTATCCCGATAAAGTAATTTTTTCCCCGTCGTAATTATTCGGAAAAACAAGGGCTACAGACTGGGCTGCGTTACGATAATCTCCCGTGAATTCTATGGCAATACTGTATCTTCCAGATTTAACATTCATAGAATCCAAAGAAATCGAATAACCATGTTGTTTATGAATTATCCAACCTTTGGGCATTCCTTTTTCGATGATTTCAAAATCTAAAATCAAGTTCGAATCATAGTAATTTGCTTTATGCCAACTTATTGATAATGCATAGAGAAGGAAAATCAGAAGAGAAAATTATACTTTCATGATGATTGTTTTTTATTTTCCTACTCAATATTATAAAAAATAAATTTCTAAATATTTATCAAATATTGACTTTAACTTACATTTTTTTATCATTGTGTGCGTACACGGAATAACAATTTTATTTATGTGTGCGCACACGAAGTATCAAATTGTCACAATGTAAAACTACGAATTATTATACCTTTTCGTTGCTTTTAGCCAGCGATGCCAATCCTCCTATGGCGCCCAGATTCATGGTATCCAGTGCCGAACTGGGTACGATGACCATAGAACCTTTCTCTTTCAAACCCTCGAACAACATATTCATCCCCCTAAGGTGCAATGCTACAGGGTTATCGATGTATTTTCGACTGGCTTGCTCAAACTTCTCGGCAATTTCGGTTTCGGCCGTCCCCAGGATAACACGGGCTCTTCTTTCGCGCTCGGCCTGGGCCTCCTTGCTCATCGCATCGGCCAATGCCTGTGGTATGGCAATATCCTTAATACCGACGGTTTGACACGTAATGCCCCACGGACTGGTATTCCTGTCTAAGACCTGTTGCAGATCTTCGGCAATTTTATCACGTTCCTGTAAAAGAGCCGACAGTTCGTGCTTGCCGATAGTATCCCTTAAACCGGTCTGGGCAATGTGCTCAATGGCCTTTTGATATTCCTGCACTTCCAAAGCAGCTTTTTCCACATCCCAAACTGTCCAATACACAACCGCATCCACATTTACAGGCACCGTGTCTTTGGTAAGTGTCTGCTCCGCCTTAAAAGCGCTTACCCGAACCCGCTGATCAATATAAGTAGATACACTGTCAACAATGGGAATAATCAAAAACGGTCCAGGACCTTTTAAACCCTTGTATTTTCCCATACGCAATACCACTGCCCGTTCCCATTGGTCAGCAATACGGATCGCAGAAGACAATAATCCAAAAAAGAGGATCGTGAGTGCCAAAGTTTGAATATTTGCAATTTGCAAAAAGTGTAAAACTGCCGATACGGCAATCGGTATCAGCAATACGGAAAGGGATATAGGATTAAGCCATCCCTTGTTCATTTCATTTGTTGTCATAATTTATTGTTTTTAGAGGTTTCGATATTCTTTAATTCTTGCATGATCTCGCCAAGGCTAAAACCGTAACTGAACGCAACGGAAGAAAACTGAGTGCAAATCTCCTTTAGTTTATCTTCCCGTTCCGTTTCCGGTACTACTTGTTCTGTTTTGTTGACAAAAGTTCCGGTACCTTGTTGAGTTTCCAAAATGTTTTTGATTTCCAATTCCTTATATGCCTTGGATATCGTATTGAGGTTTACTTTTAACTCTACAGCAAGCGCCCTGACTGTAGGAAGCTGTTCGCCCAATTTAAGTTGCCCGGATGATATGCCAAATCTAATCTGGTCGATAATCTGGCGGTATATCGGCACGCCACTGGAATAATCTAACAAAAACTTAATCATACAGTTATATATTATATTATATAAATATTGTACTATTTAAACAGTACTAAGATACAATAAAAATTATTTTTCCAAACTTTTTTGTGTTTTTTTTAAGAAGTCATCTAAATTTTTTAGCCTGCATTATTCGCACTCAAATGGCAATAATCACAAATTATTTGTTTTTAAAGTTTTAAACCTATCGGGTCTTGCAAGTCAAAGAGTATGTTAATATGAATAATGTAGATCAGATGACTTCTTTATAAATTTGTAAATATTTTACAAAAACTTGAGATAAAATTTAAGAATATGTGTTTTTTGTTTTGAAATGATTACATTTTTAATTGATATTTGCATATTGCTATAAATGTGTACCTTTGCTAAATAATTTTTAAAATGACTCTCGCAAAGGACAAAACCACACGTTTCCGCGTTACGGAACCTTCCGAATTAATGGCTTTCCTCATCAAAAAGATGAGTGACGTAAGCCGCAGCGATATTAAAAAGTTGCTTGCCCGAGGTCAGGTAAGCGTCAATGAAGTGCCCGTAACCCGCTACAATCATGCGCTCCGTAAAAACGACTCGGTGGTGGTTCATTATTCCAAACGGCACATTGCTTTTTCGCATCCGCAAGTGCATATTCTTTATGAAGATGATGATGTGATTGTTATCGATAAAAAGGAGGGCTTGCTATCCGTGACAATAGGCAGGGAGCATGAAACAACGGCTTTTGAAATACTGCTACAATACCTGAAAGCGAAAGACCTCCGCAGCCGCCTGTTTGTGGTGCACCGCCTCGACAGGGAAACCTCGGGCGTGATGATGTTTGCCAAAAACAAGGATTTTCAGACGGAAATACAACGCCGTTGGCACGAGAACGTCGTCGAACGAAAATATGTGGCGTTGGTGGAAGGCATGCCCGACCCAAAGAAAGGACGCATCGTCTCCTATCTGAGCGAAAATCCGAAATCGCTCAAGATGCGCTCGGATAACCGCGACAGTGGCGGGCAGAAGGCAGTTACCAACTATATTTTTTTGTCGAGCAACGGTGCATATTCCTTGTTGGAAATCAGCCTTGAAACAGGCCGCAAGAACCAAATCAGGATTCACATGCAACAAATGGGGCATAGTGTAGCGGGCGACAAAAAATACGGTGGCTTGTCAAACCCGATCAACCGCATGGGGCTTCACGCATCTGTCCTGGCATGGCGGCATCCATTTACCAATACTGTCTATCGTTTTGAAAGTCCTGTTCCGAAGAAGTTTGCAGCATTCATCGGGCTTAGATAAAACTGACAACATGCGTAAATTTACTTTCTTTTCTACGAATCATTCGAATAAACCTTTTTTATTGTAAAGATTTTCTGCGCTAAAGGGCAAGAAAACAGGCAAAAGTCAAAAAATAATTTAGAATAAAAGTCTTTTATAATTTCAACCAAAACAATCAATCCCAAGCATTTTGACTTAGGATTGTTATTAAGACGGTTAATTTGTCTGCGGCAATTTTTCTACAAAAAATTTAGTCAACTTTTCTATAGCCTAATAATGGAGATAAAAGATAGCAAGGTAGAATCAAGAATCAAATACAAATCCAGTAGATTTTTTTAACCCTTTAAATTTTAAATAAATATCATAAAAAAGTTAATTTTAGCAGCATTGTGTTTTTCAGGTTTGCTCCTGTC